>JBMOEL010000009.1:0-26634 GCA_049314715.1 Rickettsiales bacterium | reverse complement strand
AGATGGGTTCGTGACTAAGGAAGAAGGCAAGGCGCATTGGGAAGCGAAAAAAGCCCAATGGCAGGCCAAGAAAGCCGAGAAAAAGGCTGAGTAATTGCTGACTTCCACGTGGAAGGTGCTAACGTGCGACTGATGGTAAACAATGCCCAGTCCGATGCTGAGGTCATGAAACGCGTTGCCGATGGCGACACGCAGGCCTTTGCCTCACTTGTGAAACAGCATCTTCCACGCGCCTATGCGCTGGCCTATCGCACGCTCATGAATGCGGCGGAAGCCGAAGATATCGCGCAGGAAGCCTTCACGAAACTGTGGGTGAAGGCGCGGGATTATGATGCGTCGCGGGCAGCCTTTGCCACATGGCTGCATCGGATTGTGGTGAATTTATGCCTTGATCGGATACGCCAGCGTAAGCCGCACGGCGGCAGCGATGAGATTGCCGAGATTGCGGATGATAGGCCGTCGGCTGAATCACTTGCAAGCGACCATGAGGAAGCGGATTTGGTGCGCGAGGCCGTAGCTGCGCTTCCTGAGCAACAGCGACTCGCTGTTTCGCTCTGTTACTTTGAGGAATACACGAATCCCGAAGCGGCGAAGCTGATGGGTTTGCATATTAAAGCATTAGAAGGGCTACTCGTGCGCGCCCGTAAAACACTGCGCGAGAAATTAGGTGAGTTGAAGGAGGTGCGTCATGTCGCATGAAGAGAGAGAATTAAAAGCGCTGCTCGCGCGTTTCGAGGCAGTGCCGCCGAGTTATTTGGCGCAGAAAATTATTGCGAATGCGACGGCGCTACCGCAACGTCGCAGTATTTTTTCAACGCTGACGCAATGGAATGCATCACTTGCCTATAAAGGCATGGCGTTGGCAGCGATGTTGCTGCTGGGTGTGATGACGGCGCAAAGCCAAACGAATCCTTATGCAAAATCGGTCACGGCAGATATGAGCGGATTTGTACTCGCGCAAGGTTGGATAGAGGAGTAGGTGATGCATAAAAAAACCGTACTGAATGTCGTATTATTTGTTTCGTTGGGGCTTAATTGCTTTGCGCTGGGTTTTTTAGCGGGTAAGCCACCCATGCCACCTAGTGATAACAAGCCGCATTTTGATCGCATTTTGCAACAAGCCAAGCAGCTTCCTGAAGATCAGCGCGCCAAGGTCAAAGAGATTATCAAACATTATAAGCCGCTCGTGCGTCAGGGGTTTGACGATATGCACGCTGCGCGCGAAGATTTGGATGCGCTCATGAAAAGCGAAGATTACTCACGCGAGGAGGCAGAGTTGCTGTTTGCAACACTCAGCGAAGCGGCCGAATACGCCTATGAAAATGCGCAGGTGATGATGATGGATATTGCCGATGCATTGCCCGCTGAATCACGTGCGCTTGTCATGCCGCAACCGCGTGGCGAAGCACCGCCAAAATAATAAAAAAGGCCACTGAAAAGCGGCCTTTTTCGTATCCTTGTCGCAGAAGACTATCCGTAAATCTGTTGGTACGGAATTGGGCGCTTGGTGTTGTCGTCAATGACGATTTTGCCATCATCGAATGCTGCGCCGATGAAGTTGATGCCGTTTTCACGGTCAATGATGCGCACAGGCTTTACTTCTTTGCCTTTATATTTGCGCAATTCGGTTACTTCGCCGCGCATTTCTGGGTTGTTCTTACTGCTCATAACGTCCTCACGCTTAGGTATTGCTAAATCTGGGCGCGGAATATAGGGTGATTTTCTGAATCCGCAAGACATTTTAGGTGCTATGCAACGCTTCTCCCGTAAAAAATGGCTGTTATCCAGTGTGGCTGCGGCTGTGCTGATGGTGTCGCATGCGTATGCGGATGAGCCAAAAGCGGCTAAAAAGCCAGCCGAAGTGCCAAGTTCCGGCGAAGTATTGGTGGCACCTAAGGTTAAAACGGGGCTGGCGGGCAGCTTTCTGTCTAGCCGATTTGCGCGCAAACATCAGGATATTGGCGAGGCCTCCAAATACATCATGGAGGCGTTGCAGCACGACCCCAAAAACCAAGATTTGATTCATGAGGGTATTCGCCTGCATGTCTTGGCGGGCAATATCCAGGACGCGATTGTGCTCAGTCACGACTTGGACGGGCTTTATGAAAGAGACCCGCTGATTGTCATTGTGCGGATGTTGGAGAAGGTGGACGGCAAGGATTACAAAGCCGCCAAGGCGGCGATGGATCTCGCGCCAGATGGTGGCTTATTCGGCATTATCAAACCCGTTATGGATGCGTGGTTGTATATTGCTGAGGGACAAGTGAAAGGCGAAGTGAATCTGAAAGGCGCGATTGAGAAGTCGGGCTTTTTCGCACCGTTTTTGACCTATCACGTCGCGCTGATGAATGATGTGCTGGGTAAGCAGGAAACAGCGCTTAAGTCGTATAAGAAAGCGAGTGCGGATATTGCGGTGACCCCGTACCGTGTGGTGGAGGCTGTATCGAATTTCTATCAGCGTCGTGGGGATTTTAGTAAAGCTCAGAATGTCTTTGATATGTATGCGAAGGCGAATCCTGATTCTAACCTCATTCCCGAGCCGATTGAGAAATCCAAAAATGTGACGCCGCTGGTGGGGGATGTGCGCCAAGGCATGGCAGAGATGTTCTTCACCACGGCGAGCATTTTATTTGGCGAAGAAGCCTCGCAGGATACGTTTGTGTATCTGCGTGCAGCGCTCTTTTTGCGCCCGAATTTACCTCCTGCACAGTTGATGCTGGCGAGTTTATATGAGCAGTCGGGTGATTATCAGCACGCGATTGAGGTCTATGATGGTATCGAACGCGGCAATGTGTTTTTCCGGCGCGGCCAGATTCGCAAAGCGCTGAATTTGGAGGCGATGGATAAGCCTAAAGCCGCCCTCAAACTGCTTACGCAGATTGCCGATGACTATCCGCAGGATGAATCGTCGCTTATTACCAAAGGTGATATTCTGCGTGAGCAGGAGAATTTTGAAGACGCCGCAAGTGCTTATAGTGCGGCGATTGAACGTATCGGCACGCTCAAGAATTCTGACTGGCCACTGCTTTATGCGCGCGGTATTTGTTATGAGCGTGCTGGTGAGTGGGAGCAGGCGGAGATTGATTTGCTGCATGCGCTGAAATTGGAACCCAACCAGCCGGATGTGCTCAATTATCTCGCCTATAGTTGGCTCAGCATGAATAAGAACATCACCAAGGCGCGTGACTATCTGGAAACGGCGGTCGAAATGCGGCCAGATGATGCGCATATTATTGATAGTATGGGCTGGGCATATTACCTATCAGGTGACTTTAACAAAGCAGTTGAATATCTTGAAAAGTCTGCAGAAATTGTTCCGGATGATGCGACCATCAATGACCATTTGGGGGATGCGTATTGGCGTGTAGGGCGCCATACGGAAGCAAAGTACCAATGGAAGCGTGCCCTTAATTTTAAGCCGGAAAAAGAGGCCATAGAGCAAATTAAACATAAACTAAAAAATGGTCTCACGCCGTTTTTGCCTCAGCAGCAATCGTCCAATCGCGTAAAGGACAGAACACTTGCGGCGGATTAAGATGCTTACCGCCACTGCGCCTGCAAAGCTGAATCTCTATCTTCATATCCATGGTAAGCGTGCGGATGGGTATCATCTGCTCGAATCGCTTGTTGTTTTTACGGAGTTTGGTGATGAGATTACCTCTGAAGCAGATGATGGATTGACGCTTTCTGTTCAGGGCGAATTTGCGGATGCTGCGGGTGATGATACGGATAATTTGGTGCTGCGTGCCGCACGCGAACTTCAGGCTACATGTAATATTATACAAGGTGCGCGCATCACGCTGAGCAAACATATTCCCGTGGGCGCAGGGCTTGGTGGTGGCTCGGCGGATGCAGCGGCGGCCTTGAAATTATTATGTAAACTCTGGGCGGTGATTCCCTCACGCCAGCAGCTTCATGCAATCGCCGAGACACTCGGGGCAGATGTGGCCATGTGCTTGGAGAGCAAACCGCTGATTGCGAGAGGTGTTGGTGACGAAGTAACCTTGCTAGATCAACCGCTGCAGCCATTGCATGTGGTATTAGTCTATCCACGAATTCATCTTTCGACGCCTCAGGTATATGGGCGCTATCAGCATGAATATACACCGGCGCAGCCCGTTATCAGCACAGAGGCTTTGATCGATGCGCTACGCCCGACACATAATCAGCTTCAACGCGCCGCCATTTCTTTGGCACCTGAAGTAGCCGAAGTGCTGCTGGCGCTCAGTGGTTACCCGCAGGCTAAAGTGGTACGCATGTGTGGCAGTGGCTCAAGCTGTTTCGCGTTGACGCATGACGCGCAGTCAGCACAACGCATGGCGCAAGATATCATGCAGCGTTACCCGCATTGGTGGGTCAAAACTACAGCAACCACAGTTTAGCGCAGTGGCGCGACTTTCGCCTCAAGGCCATTATAGTCGAGTGCGTGTGGTACAAACTCCTCGCCAATCACGAAGCTTGGCGTGCCTTGAACACCGAGTTTGCTTCCCAGCGCGCGCATAGAATCAAGATATTCCTGATACTCAGGCTTCGCGATTTCGGCTTTCACATCGGCCTGTTTGAGACCCACTTCGCTTGCGAATTTGAGTGCCATCGCTTCATCGGCGCGACCTTCAATGCTCATCATTTTCGTGTGGAACTTAAAGTATTTCTCGGGCGCAAGCGTATGAACTGCTAAGCCGATTTTTGAATTGGTGTCGGATACAGGGCCAAAGATTGGGAATTCTTTGAAGATCACTTTCACGTTTTTGTCTTTGGTGACCAATTCGTCAATCGATTTGAAGGCCATTTTGCAGGCTGGGCAGTTATAATCGAAGAACTCAACCACGACGGCTTTAGCGTCTTTCGGGCCAATGAAGGGCGAGCGTGGATTATCGTAGAGTGATTTTTGCACTTCCGCATCTTTGAGGGCTTCGGTTGCGCCAGCGGTTTTCGCTTGGCGCTGCTGCTCCTGCCACTTTTGAACCGAGTCCATGATGAGTTGTGGGTTGGACAGAATATAATTTTTGATGGTTTCATCGCTCGTGCCGACAGCGGGTTGTTGTGGCAAGAAATGCGCGCTACCTGCACCAATGATAGCAGCGATAACAGCAGTAATGAGTGTTTGTTTGGTTTGCATGAGGATCCTCCGTTAATGAGTTTAATGAAGTACGAGTGCAGAAATTAAGCAAGTAAAAATGTAGGATTAGAACAGACTGTTCTTTTTCTGTTCCGTCAGTTGTTCGCGTGCATCACGTTCGAGGTCGTCGATTTGTAATGTCACCGCTGAATCTGCCTCGGCATAGCCACGGGCGCGCTTAACATGTTGTAGCACGGTCTCAAAATCGCCTTGCAATGCAGCTTCTTCAGCGAGTGCGGCATAAGAGGCGCCAAGGTCACCGCGCTTGCCAAAGGCAATCGCGAGTTGCCGCCACGTGAAATCATTACTGTCATCGAGCGAATTGGCGCGTTCTAACAATTCAATCGCGCGGGAAAGTAGGGCAGGGTCTTCCCGCGCAATGAGTGTTTTGGCGTAGTCGGTGAGTATGAGTGCAGAGTCGGGCAATAACACGGAGGCGCGCTGATACGCAGAGGTTGCGCCGTTCAAATCGCCATTCTCAAAGAGGATTTGCCCAAGCGTATCTTGGAAGAAAGGATCGCTCGGTTTTTCCTTAATCAGTTGGCGCATGGCTGTAATGGCCTTTTGTGGTTCGGCGGCACGAAAATCCGCAATTGCCCGTGCATAGCGCGCGGCGATGTCGGTACGTGATTCAGGGTAGAGCTTCAAGGTAATATCGCGTGTTTCCATGAAGGCGACCAGTTTGGCAACCATGCGCGCATGCATCGGGATGAATTGTGGCGGCACTTGATTTTTGGGTATCTTCGACTCATTCACGTGATTGCGCACTGTTGCAACGCGATCGGAGCTGAGGGGGTGAGTTTGCAGATATGGGTCGCGCTTGCTTAGGGCACCCGACTCATTGCGGCGTAGCGTTTCAAACATCTCGAGTACGCCAGAGGATGAGATTTCGTTATCATCGAGAAACTTTAGTGCCGCATGATCGGCGGATTGCTCGTTGATACGCACTTCCGAGAAGAAATTTCGCATGGCCATGCTTTGACCACCCGCGATAATGCCTGCACCTGCACTGCCTGCGCCACCTGCAATAGCAGCGGCGCCCACTACGGCACTGATTGCTGAACCCAGTACGGCACGATTAGTTTTTGCGCCAAATTGCGATAAATGCGCGCCGCTAATATGGCCTGTCTCGTGGGCGATCACGCCCAGTAACATGCCGGGGTTTTTGGTCACGCGAATAAGCCCTGTATTGATAAAAATATTGAGGCCGCCAGCAACAAAGGCATTCACGCTCGGGTCATTGACGATAAGGAGGCGAACATCCTCTGGTGGGATACCAGCGCTTTGAAAAATCGGATTCGAATAGGCGCGCAACGTGTGTTCGATTTCCGCATCCCGGATCAAACCACCAGCATTCGCAGCCAAGGGCGCACATGCAATCACTGCAGCACTAATGCAGGCACTGATTCTGCGTATCATCGAGGGGACTCCCACGTAGATGATTTATCCTTCGAGCATCTTACTCCACCAGCCTTTGCGCTTTGGCTTTTCTTCCTGAGATGGCGCGTTAAGCGGCACGACGGTGCTCGGAATAATATTGGCAGGTTGTGGTGCGGTAGGTTTGCTAAAATCACGCAAATGTGGTGGGCGAGGAACGCCCGCATTGTCATCCGTACGTGGTTCGCGTGGTTCTCTTGGTGCGCGCGGTTCACGCGGCTCGCGTGCTTCGCGCGGAGGGCGTTGCTCGCTGCCTTCTTCGCGTGGGCGATTGCGGTCACGATTATTGCGTCCACGACCACCACGACGGCCACGACGACCGCCACGTTCGCCGCGGTCACGGCGTGGGCGTTCTTCACCTTCAGCTACGGGGATTGGGTTGCCTTCCGCATCAAGTGCTGGCGCTTGTGGTTCTGCGTTCTCACGCGGTTCACGAACTGGGCGTTCATGACGTGTTCTACCATGGCGATGACGCTGCGGTTTTTCTTCCGTAGCAGCTTCTTCGCCCTCGGCGGATTCAGCCTCGTTGATTTCCTCATCACCTACATCGTCGGCACCGTTTTCGTCGCTGCGGCCCTTGCCACCACGACGGCCGCGACGACGCGGCTTCTTATTGCTTTTGCCGTCATCATGCGCGACTTCTTTGCCTTCGGCATTCACCTTGATGAGGCGGTACACACCGCTCAACATTGTGTCATCCGTCAGAATCACCACGCGAACATTATAACGGTCCTCAATAGCGCGCAGCATGTCACGCTTCTCGTTGAGCAGGTGCAGCGCGGCTTCTTGGTTTGCGGTCACACGTAGCGTTACGAATTGGCCGGAAGCTGCTTCTTTCTCCAGCGTACGAACAATCTGAATGCCTACCGTTTCAACCGAGTGCACATAGCCTGAGCCTTTACAATGTGGGCAAGGCTGACCCATAGCCTCAGCCAGTGATGGGCGTAAACGTTGGCGCGACATTTCCATCAACCCAAAAATACTGATACGGGCGATTTGAATCTTGGCGCGATCTTTTTTGAGCGCGTCTTTCATCGCGCGTTCAATGGTGCGACGGTTTTTGCCGTAATTCATGTCAATGAAGTCGATGACAATCAATCCCGCCAAATCACGCAGGCGCAATTGACGCGCAATTTCATGCGCAGCTTCAAGGTTAGTTTTCAGCGCGGTTTCTTCCACGTTGCGCTCGCTAGTCGAACGACCAGAGTTCACGTCGATCGAAATGAGTGCTTCCGTTGGGTTGATGATGAGGTAGCCGCCCGAGCGCAAGCGCACTTGTGGTTCGAGCATCGACTCAAGCTGTTCTTCAACGCCCATCAGGGTGAATAGCGGCAAGTGTTCCTTGTGGAGTTTCACTTTGCCTTCACTTTGCGGCATCAGCATATTCATAAATTCTTTGGCGTCATTATACGCGGCTTCGCCTTCAATCACGATATCTTCAATATCGCTGGTGAATAAATCCCGCAGCGAGCGCTTGATGAGATTGCCTTCCTCATAAATCAGGGCAGGGGCGGTTGATTTCAGCGTCTGCTCACGAATCTGATTCCAGAGCTTGATGAGGTATTCGTAGTCGCGGCGGATTTCGGCAATTTCACGGTCAATACCCGCTGTGCGGATGATGACACTCATGCCTTTGTGGCCGCGCAATTCGCTAGCCATTTCTTTCAAATTACGGCGCTGTTCGCGGTCGGTAATCTTGCGAGAAATGCCGCCGCCTTTAGGCGAATTTGGCATCAGAACGCAATAACGGCCAGCGAGTGATATATAGGTAGTCAGCGAGCAGCCTTTATTGCCGCGCTCTTCTTTAATCACTTGCACCAATACAATTTGGTTGCGCTTGATGACTTCCTGAATGCGGTAGCGGCGGTGGAAACCACGACCACGATCATTCTCGCCACGGTCGCCACGTTCACGGCGGCCACCACGACGGTTGCGGTCACGCTCGCCATCTGCGCCTGTGATACTATCGCCATCTGCTACGGCACCTTGGGCATCTTCGGGTAAGTCGCTGAAGGCTTCGGCGGGAACATCATTGATGTTTGCTTCAGGGCTAAAGTCTGAATCCTCGGGCATTGGGTCGCTATAGGTTGCGAATTCTTGAGCGTCGAGGGATTGTAGGGGTTGGTCAATGCGGTCAAACTCGGTCGCTTCATCAATGAGGTCACTGGCTGGCTCTGCGCTGATTTCAGACGGGCCCTCGACGAAGCCTTCCTCATCTTTGACATAACGGCGACCCTCGCGGGCAGCCTGTTCACGTTCAAAGGCCGCTTCTTCGGCAGCTTCTTCCGCTTCAGCTTCGGCGATTTGTTCCTCAAGCAGCTTTTGTTTGTCCTCAACGGGAAGCTGGTAATAGTCAGGGTGGATTTCCGAGAAGGGAAGGAAGCCCTGCTTGCCCCCACCATATTCTACGAAGGCAGCCTGAAGGGAAGGTTCAACGCGCGTAATTTTAGCGAGGTACACATTACCCTTAATTTGTGATTTTGATGAGGTGACAAAATCGTACTCGTACAGTTTGTCCCCATCGACAATTGCAACGCGTGACTCTTCTGGGTGAACCGCGTCGATGAACATGCGCTTGGTAGCCATGTGTTTCTCCTATCTACAGGAGCCGCCGTATCTTTAGGGTTCGTGCGACCACGAGAGGCGTGGTCTTGAGAATTTGCGACACATCTAACTCATAATAAGGTGAGTCTGCCGCTATGCTTCGTATCGCGCTACCCCGCACATGATGCTGAGGTTGCTGCATATTTCCCGTCCGCACGATGCCCTTTGGTTTCTGGCACCTGATGTTAAAACTTAACCCTGCCTTCGCATCCGCGTACACCTGTTTCTATGGGCTCGCAGGCGAAGGCCGAATTCCTTATCCACAACCCGTATGGTTGCGAATGGCACTATATGGCGTTCACCCTTCCTACGCAACTTAATTTATTAATGATAGGGGGTCTTACCCCCTTCGCTTACGCTTACCCCCGCCGCGAGCGTTGACGCGTAGCCCTTTTGGCTACTTGTCTCTCTCCGCTTCGCTGCGAGTCGCGCAACGGAGCCCGCCCCGTCGAAGGACGGGGGCACTACGCATTAAATTAAGCAGTTGAAGTTCATGACGGTTAGGCTAGGTTCACGACTCTTATGCGTCAGCTTTTTGCCCTCATCGTCGGATTTCTACTAATACCCGCCATCGCATACGCGAATGTGTCGGGCGTTGAGGTGCAGCTTGGTAAGGATAAAGAGCGTATTATCCTGCATTCTGATACACAACTCAGCCATAAAAAGCTGTTTTTACTCGCGAAACCTGACCGCCTGGTCGTCGATTTCCCTGCCATTAATGCGTCTGACTTACAATTGCCTGCTGATTATAAAGGACAAGCCATTAGCGGTATTCGTTTTGGGCGATTTGATGCTCAGACCTCGCGCATCGTGCTCGACTTGAAGTATCCTGTGACCGTAACAGGTAGCTATAGTGTGCCTGCTGCTGTGAAGGGTGCGGGCTGGCAATACGTATTAGATATTGCTCGCCAAGGCGCTGCACCCGCACCTGCAACGAGTGGTGGGGCGATTCCATGGCCGAAGCCGATTTCCACACAGCAAACCCCAGTGCCACCAGCGATTACCCCTAAGCCTGCCGCAAAAAAACCACTCGTCGTGATTGATGCAGGCCATGGTGGCCAAGACCCTGGGGCGATTGGTATTAAGCGCAGTTATGAAAAGCATATCACACTGGATTATGCCAAGGCGTTGCGTGATGTATTGTTGCGCAGTGGGCGCTACCGCGTGCTACTCACGCGTGAGGATGACCGTTTCATCATGTTAGGCGAGCGGGTGAATATCGCGCGCAAAGCGAAAGCGGATATTTTTATATCACTGCACGCGGATTCTAATCCACGCAAAGACGCGCGAGGTCTTTCGGTCTATACGCTTTCTGAAACCGCGTCCGATGCGGAAGCGGCAGCACTTGCTGAGCAGGAAAATAAATCCGACATTATTGGCGGTATGGATTTGCCAACCATTGATGAAGATGTGGCCAATATCCTGATTGACCTTGTCCAACGCGAGACGATGACGAAATCAGGCGTGCTTGCCGACCATGTGGTCGAATCGATGCATGAAAAAATCACACTCTTGCCCAATCCGCACCGCTATGCGGGCTTCCGCGTTCTAAAAGCGCCTGACATACCGTCGATTTTGGTGGAGATAGGCTTCCTTTCCAACCCGCAAGACGAACAGTTGCTAGGTTCAAAAGAATTCCGTGGATTGGTTGGTGGCTCGATACTCAAGGCGCTGGATAATCACTTTGCTGATAAGCGTTCGTGAGGTTGGGTATGTTTTCACGGCTGCGTAATCTCCTTAAAGTCTCGCGTCTGGCGCGTATCCTTGCGGCACTCTTCGCGATGGGCTGTGCAGGATTCCTGCTCGCGGTGATGGCGCTTGCTTTCATCATTCAAAGTTACATGAGTGATTTGCCGAGTGCCGATAAGCTCTCCAATTATGACCCGCCCGTTGTCACGCGCCTCTACGCGAATGATAGTAGGCTGATGGCCGAATATGCGATTGAGAAGCGCTTCTTCTTGCCGCTATCTGCAATCCCTAAGCGCGTCCAGCAAGCCTTCATCGCGGCGGAGGATAAAAACTTCTACGAACATCAGGGGATTGATTTTTGGGGTTTGGCACGCGCCATGCGTGAAAATATCACTAACATTGGTTCAGGACGAAGCATGGTTGGTGGTTCAACCATTACACAGCAAGTCGTGAAAAACTTTTTGCTGACTTCTGAAAAATCGCTCGAGCGCAAATTCAAGGAGGCGATTCTTGCCTACCGTATTTCGAGTGTCTATTCAAAAGACAAGATTTTGGAACTCTACCTCAACCAGATTTATCTCGGCAAAGGCGCTTGGGGCGTTGCTGCTGCATCGGTTGAATTTTTCAATAAGTCACTTGATGAATTGACGATTGAAGAAGCTGCATTACTTGCGGCAATGCCCAAAGCGCCTTCAAGTTATGACCCAGCAAAAAATTATGACCGTGCGTTAGAGCGTCGTGGCTACGTGATTGGGCGGATGCTGGAGGATGGATACATCACGCAAGAAGAAGCGGATGCTGCGAATAAAACGCCCATCATCACCAGTATTCGTGAGAAAGAAGAAATAGCGCGTGCCGATTTCTTTGCTGAGGAAGTGCGCCGTAAGTTACGCGAAATGTATGGGTCGAATGTGCTGTATGAAGGCGGGCTGTTTGTAAAGACAACCTTGAATCCGGAATTCCAAGATTTTACCGACCGTGCCTTGCGTCACGCCCTGTTCATGTATGATCGCCGTCATGGCTATCGTGGACCGATTGCACAAATTCCTGAGGAAGTAAGTGCGTGGGAGCCAGCGCTTGCCCGCGTGATGAAGGAAAAACAAATCAGTCTTTATGATAATCAGGCGCTCGCGGTGGTGCTCAATGTCTCGAATCAGAAAGCGGATATTGGCGTACTTGACCATGGTCGTGCGCAGATTCCATTCAGCGAAATGCAATGGGCGCAGCGTATGATTACCGATACGCGTATTGGCCCTGCCATACGTCGTGCTGATGAAGTGGTCAATGTGGGTGACGTGATTTTGGTCGAGCCGGCCAATACCGAAACATCCACCTATCGCTTATTACAAATCCCTGCGGTGAATGGTGCAATGGTGGTGATGGACCCGCATTCGGGCAAAGTGCTGGCACTAAGCGGTGGCTATTCCTATGCGGGGTCCGAATTCAACCGTGCGACGCAAGCGAAGCGTCAACCCGGCTCCACCTTCAAGCCATTCGTTTATATGACGGCGTTGGAAAACGGTTTCAGCCCCACCTCTATTGTGCTGGATGCGCCGATTGAAATTTCCCAAGGGCCGGGCTTGCCCATGTGGAAACCGAAAAACTATGAGGGTCAGTTTTTGGGGCCGACCACCTTCCGTATGGGCTTGGAGAAATCGCGCAATACCATGACAGTGCGCTTGTCGCAGATGATTGGTATTAAGCGCGTGAAGCGTGTGGCGCAGCGTATGGGGATTTTTGATGAAACCGTGATGCCCGATTTTTCGATGGTGCTTGGCTCAAAAGAAACCACGCTCATGCAGCTGACCAATGCCTATGCGATGATTGCGAATGGTGGCCGACGCATTGAGCCGTGGCTGTTAGAACGTATTGATGATCGTAACGGCACGACGATTTTCCGTCGCGATACGCGCCAGTGTGACACCTGTAAAGTGGATACAGCAGTGGATTTAAGTACTGAAGCGCCCATTATTCCGGATGATCGCGAGGTGGTGGTTGACCCGCGCGTAGCGTATCAAATGACATCCATTCTTGAAGGTGCAGTTTCACGCGGCACGGGTACGGCAGCAAATGTGCTTGGTATTCCCGTTGCGGGGAAAACAGGAACGACGAACGAATCGCGCGATACATGGTTTATTGGATTCACGCCTGATTTGGTGGTGGGCACCTATATTGGTTTTGATACACCCAAACCGATGGGCGACAAGGAAACAGGTGGCCGCGTGGCGATTCAGGGGTTCATCAAATTTATGCAGCAGGCGATGGAAGCAAAGCTAGTGAAGAGTGCACCATTCCGCGTGCCAGAGGGGATTCGTGAAATTCCAGTTAATCGTTATACGGGCCAGCCGTTATTTGAAGGTGAAGCGGCGGATGGTTCGCAGGTAATCAGTGAGGCATTCCTCACGGGTGGACCGATTTTCAAACCGCAAAATGAGTTGGAAGAAGAACTCAAAGACCGTTTGGAAAATATGACTGGCGGCGAAATGACCGAGGGTGTTTATGACCCCTATGCACCGGAGCAAACGGGTGTGATTGAAGGTGCCGACCCTTACGGAAATGAATATTCACCAGGCCCTGGTGAAATGGCGCCATACCAAATTCCGCAACGCCCTATTGAAAACCCATCAGACTCTGCTATCGAGCAGGGCTTCGATCCAGACTCCGAAGCAGAAGTGGGCACAGGCGGGCTTTATTAATGAGAAACGACGTATCAGCACTAAAAGATAAAATCGAAGCTTCGCAAGCGGTGCTGAGGAGGTGTCTTTGACTGGGAAAACCTGCTCGTGCGTCTTGGTGAGTTAAACGCCAAGGCTGAAGACCCTAATTTATGGAACGACTCTAAAAACGCGCAAGCCGTGATGCGTGAGCGCACGCGTATCGAGCATCTGGTTTCGACCTTTAACCGCATGGATGCAGGCAAGAATGATGCGCTCGAAATGATTGCGATGGCGGAAGCAGAGGGCGATGAGTCCTTGGTGCAGGAGTCCATCAAGCAGCTTGAAAAGATCGCCGCTGATATTGCCCAGCTTGAGCTTGAGAGCCTACTAAGTGGTGAAGCGGACGGCAATGATTGCTTCATCGAGATTCACCCTGGTGCTGGTGGTACCGAGTCGCAGGATTGGGCGTTCATGCTGTTTCGCATGTATTTGCGCTGGGGCGAGCGCCGCGGATTCAAAGTCGAGATTGTGGATGAGCAAGCGGGCGAAGAGGCGGGCATTAAATCGGCAACGATTAAACTGACAGGCCTCAATGCCTATGGTTGGACGAAGACAGAGTCGGGCGTGCATCGCTTGGTGCGTATTTCACCGTTTGACTCGAACGCACGTCGCCATACCAGCTTTGCGAGTGTCTGGGTCTATCCTGTGATTGATGATTCGATTCAAATTGAAATCAACGAGGATGATCTGAATATCGAGACCATGCGTTCTGGCGGCGCGGGTGGGCAACACGTGAATAAAACCGAATCGGCGGTGCGTATTACGCACATACCCACGGGTATTGTGGTGAAGTGCCAAGCGGGGCGCAGCCAGCACGCCAATCGCGCTGAGGCGTATAATATGCTGCGCGCGCGGATGTATGAGCGTGAATTGCAGATTCGTGAAGCGGCGGCGAACGCCCTCAATTCCCAAAAGACCGATAATGCATGGGGGCACCAGATTCGCTCCTACGTGCTGCACCCCTACCAGATGGTGAAGGATTTGCGCACCGAGGTGGAAACGAGCGATACGCAGGGTGTGCTTGATGGTGATATTGATAGATTTATCAATGCCTCCCTCACCAACCGTGTGCAGGGCGTGGTGGAGAAAGCCTAGCTTTCTTGCAAATCTCAGCCAATTTGCTATGCACGCGCCCATGAACAGCTTGGGCATTAACAAATTACCAAAAGACACGCGCGTGGTGGTGGCCATGTCGGGTGGTGTTGACTCGTCCACCGTCGCGGCGATGTTGCATGAGGAAGGCTATGAGGTCATCGGTATCACCTTACAGCTTTATGATTATGGTGTGGCGGTCGGCAAAAAAGGTGCGTGCTGCGCAGGGCAAGATATTCACGATGCACGTCGCGTGGCCGATAGTTTGGGCATTCCCTATTATGTGCTGAATTACGAATCGAAGTTCAAAGAATCGGTGATGGATGATTTCGTCGATACCTACCTGAGTGGGTCAACGCCCATTCCCTGCGTGCGTTGTAATCAGTCAGTCAAGTTCAAGGATTTGCTGACCACGGCGCGTGAGCTGGGCGCGGATGTCATGGCAACGGGCCATTATGTGCAACGTGTAGAACATAACGGGCGTGCTGAGCTGCGCCGTGGTGCGGACCCTGACAAAGACCAGAGCTATTTTCTGTTCGCGACCACGCAGGAGCAACTTGATTTCTTGCGCTTCCCGCTTGGTACGCTCACCAAGAAGGAAACACGCGCACTTGCCGAGAAGTACCAGCTCGCCATTGCGGACAAGCCCGATAGTCAGGATATTTGCTTTGTGCCAACGGGTGGTTACGCGAAGGTGATTGAAAAATTACGCCCCGGTTCCAGTGAAGCGGGCGAGATTGTGCACGTGAATGGCCAAGTGCTCGGCGCGCATTCGGGTATTATTCATTACACGGTTGGGCAACGTAAGGGCTTGGGTATTGGTGGTGGCGAACCACTTTTTGTATTGAAGCTTGATGCTGAGAAAAAGCGTGTCATCGTTGGGCCGAAAGAGGCGCTGGCACATCCTGAATTTGTTATTAAAGAGCTCAACTGGTTGGCGGGCGCACGCAATGATATCAGCAACGTGCGTGTGAAGATGCGTTCGCTACAATCACCTGTTGCGGCAGATGTGATTGGCGTCGCACAAGAGCAGGCAACCATTAAACTTCACGTGCCCTATGAAGGTATTGCCCCAGGCCAAGCCTGTGTGATTTATGATGGTGATAGAGTGTTAGGTGGTGGGTGGATTACCACCGATCATCTCGCGCGATATTAGCGTCTGTCTTCGGGGTTGGTGTTAAAATTATCAACTTCTTTTCCCCATTCACTGATAATGCGGTTTTGCATGCGCTCAAGACGCGTAATCTGATTTTTGTGCAAGATATTGATGAAACCTTGCGCAAAGGCAGGTGCCGCATATACCAGCAGCCAACCGAAGCCTGCTGCGGCGTAGATAATCAGCCAGTTGAGTGTATCCCCCATGACGACCTGTATTTCTGCCTGAGCCGCACCATTTTTAATGATTTGGCCGATGAAGGGAAGTGTACCTGCGAGATTGCAGGCAAATACGGTGTGAAAGGTATAACGCTGTGCGGTGCGATCAAGGTAATAGGCAACGATAGAAGGCAGAATCGCCATAATGAAGAACACAAAGCCCGTGCGCATGAATATAATCAGAAAAATACTGATAATGATAAGCGCAAACGCAAGCTTTTTGCTACGTTTCTCGATGTTTTCTTCGCCCGATTTTTCTTTCTTATTTTTTGCCATTTACCACCCCATAAAATCGGAAAGAACGAAGTAACTAATGATGCATAAGATGCAGTAGGCAATGGTGGTGGAAATCTGCCCACCAAAATGCTTTGAGTAGTTGGTGATGACTTGTTTGTTACGTAGCCGATCGATACGGTTTTTATTCATGGCGTGTAGGCTGATGGCCATGGCGAAACCGTCTTGATCGCGGCCCACTGCATCGCGGTTAACGATGATGGATACCACGTCGCCTAATACTCCCTCGCTTGCTGCGGGCTTTAGTTCAAGCTTCATGCGTTTGCGAATGACGCGGTTATGCACCTCGTCCATCAAACGCTCAATACGCATAGCTGCCCATGTTGAAAGGCCAACCAAATAGAGTTTGTCATGTTTTTGTTGTGCTTTGTTAAGCAACCGCAGAACAATTAATTCCTGATTGCGGGCGAGATGCGGCATGGCATTCAAGTCGTTGAGTTTAATTTCTTTAGCCATGTCGATTTTACTCGCAACAAATGCTGCGATGTGTCGGTCAACAAAACTAGTATCAGGGCCAAGTGTCGGGGCTAATGCGTCCAGTGTCTTGAGTAAATCCATCAAGCTGGTGATGTGGTATTGCTTTACCAACGGCGATTGGCAGGGAAGAGTAGGATTCAGGTCATAAAGCACGCGCTCTAATCCAAACCCCAATGATTTCATTTTTACATATGGGCGAACGCGTTGTAGGCGAAACACCGCTTGTGAAAGCTCAGCAGACTTTGCGCTTGTTGACAGCATGGACCAGTAATTCGGTATATCTTGCTCGATGGCATCCAGCAGCTGGTTCATCTCCATTGGGTTGCCTTGGCGCATAAACTCAGCGAGTTGTAGACCAAACCCTTCAGGCCTGATGGATAGATTCATCGTGCGGATTGGTGCGTTCGGGTCAAGAATGGCCAGCAGTCGCGTCATCATATCCGTGTTGTGTTTTTCCGTACTCGCGCCACCGCCGATGCGTAAGATACGCTCGATTTTTTCGCTGAGTTCTGGGCGGTGCAAACTCATTTCACACCAACGATCGATTTTGATGTTTTTGACTTCTTTCAGCGCCTCTTTCCAACTACGATGTAGCGCATTCGCCAAGGATTTACGGCTGAAAAAATCCATATGTGTAAAACTGATGGGGCGTGCCGATTCACGCGGTGCGGGTGGCACAATCATGTTGAAGCGCTTGCCTTCGAGCCATGCATTGAGTTGGTCAAGCCCCCAACGTTCGCTGATATTGTCGTTCAAAATGCCACGGAAAAAATCGGCAAACGTATCCGAGAAATCGATGTTATTAGAGAGCACATGGTAAATGCCTACGTCGAGCCCCATGCGAATAAACTGCTCTTTGGGAATCTGTTTTGCTTTTTCGAGACCATAGATCAAATCATAAGCGAGCATGCCAAGTGCATAGACGTCGGATTTATCATCACCCGTGCCTTTGCCAATCGGGTCGCACATTAAGCGTTCCAGAGGCTCATACATATAGTGTTGGAAGTAACCTGACGGTGCCGAGATGCACTCGCCTAATACGATTTCGTCTCCTAAAAATACGGTGTCAGGGTTTATACTGCCATGGACAATGCCTTTTTCGCGCAGCGCGATGAGTGCTTTGCAAAGTGGCTTGACGATACTATCGATCGTGCGACGTTCTGGAATGCGTGGGGTTGTCTGGCGAATCTCGCTCAATGATTTGCCGGCGGGTTTATCGCACAGAATGACTTGGCGAGATTCTTTGAAGTTACTGAGCTTGACCGTTGCTGAGCCTAGAATCATCGACAAGTGAGGGTGCTGGAAATTGAGTAATTTATCCGCAATATCGGTGCGGTACGGCATTGTGTTATCCAATACCATTGCATAAATTTGGCGATTGGGGTTGGTGCTGTCGGTAACGGCGAATGCTTTTGCCAATGCGTGATCGAGTGATGGGAGTGGTTGATTGACGTGAATCGTGAAGCGGCCTTCTTCCATCTCATCTTGGTTATTGCCACCGAGCACATAGTTTGCGCGATAGTCTTTCAGCAAATCGGCAAGACCAGTCTCGACGCGCTCTTCAATGAGCGGGAGCTGGGCCTCTTCTTTCTGTGCAGCGGCTGGTGACATACTTGTCTTCCATTTTCTTTCACTATAGCGAAAGAATTACACTTTCACAACGCTTGAAAGGTTAACGGAATCAGCGGGTTATTAACGATTCGTTAGGTTGCGGCGAATGGGTCGCGCACCAGAATCGTGTCTTCGCGCTTAGGGCTGGTCGAGAGAATGGCAACGGGGCAGCCAATCAGTTCCTCAATGCGGCGCACGTATTTAATGGCCTGAGCGGGAAGCTCAGCCCAGCTTTTCGCGCCTGCGGTTGACTCGCTCCACCCGTCGATTTCTTCATACAGCGCCTTGGCTTTTGCCTGAAGCGCGGTGGACGCGGGCAAGTAATCATATTTTTTGCCATCGATTTCATAACCGATGCCAATTTTGATGGTCGTTAGGCCATCCAGCACGTCGAGCTTGGTGAGTGCAATGCCGTCGATACCGCTGATGGTGATGGCTTGCTTCACCATCGTCGCGTCAAACCAACCGCAGCGACGTTTGCGACCCGTAACGGTGCCGAATTCATGGCCGCGTTCGCCCAAGCGTTGGCCGATTTCATTTTCCTGCTCGGTCGGGAAGGGGCCAGAGCCAACACGTGTGGTGTAGGCTTTGGTGATGCCGAGTACATAACCAATCGCATTGGGGCCAGAGCCGGAACCAATGGTTGCTTCGCCTGCCATGGTGTTCGATGAGGTTACGAATGGGTAGGTGCCATAGTCTACGTCGAGCATGATACCTTGCGCGCCTTCATAGAGAATGCGTTTGCCTTGTTTGCGATAATCCGCAAGCAAGCGCCACACAGGTGCAACGAACGGCAAAATCTTCGGTGCGATTTCTAGAAGTGGATCCAGCAATTCTTCGAGCTTCACTTCTTCTGCGCCTGCTGCTTTGAGTAGCACGTTATGGCGTGCCAGCATGGCATTCAATTTGTCGGTGAGTAATTTCTTGTCGCCTAAATCACAGACGCGAATCGCGCGGCGACCCACTTTATCTTCGTAGGATGGGCCAATGCCACGGCCCGTGGTGCCGATTTTGCCATCGCCTAGCAATGCTTCGCTTGCGGCGTCGAGTTTCGAATGAATCGGCAGAATCAAGCAGGCGTTCTCGGCGATTTTCAGATTGTCGGACGTCACTTTCACGCCTTGCTCGGTGACTTTTTCAATTTCGCGGAACAGCGCCCATGGGTCAATCACCACACCATTGCCGATGATGCTCATTTTACCACCGCGCACCACGCCTGAAGGCAGGAGCGAAAGTTTATAGGTCACGCCATCGACGACGAGTGTGTGGCCAGCATTGTGGCCGCCTTGAAAGCGCACAATGACATCGGCGCGCTCGGAAAGCCAATCGACAATCTTGCCTTTGCCTTCATCACCCCATTGCGAACCAACGACAACTACACTGCGCATATTATTCTCCGAGTAAGGTCACAAAGCCTTGTGACTGAATCTTTGCCGCTTCCTCTGCCGAGCTATTGGCTGGGAGGGTTTTAACAGGTTTCTTCTCCGCTTGGGGAAGAATTTCTAGCAAATCATTTGCATAGAGCGTGAAGCCCACCGCTTCTTCGTTCGAAGGCGTCACATATGCACCGCCACGACCCAATTCGAGTGCAGGATTATTGAGGAACAGTGCAAAGCCCGCGCCCGCATAATAGCCGTAACCGCTCAGCTCCAACAAATCGATGGTAATATGCGCGGGGACACTTCGTGTCTTGAGTTCGTTTGTCAGTGCTGAAACTTCTGCGACTGCTTTTTCAACATCTGCGTTTTTGATGGTTTTCAGAATCTCCAGCGCGTGCGCTGCGCCGCCCACAGCATCTATCACGCTTGCGATATCGGTTGCGCCGAGTGCGCGCAGCTTTGCGGTATCTTTATGTTTCACGGCTTCGATAACCGCGTCGCGATTCGTTGCACCTTTGAGTAATGGCGACAGCAGCGACGGGAAATGAATATCAACCGTCATATCACCCAGACCTGCAGTCTTGAGCGAGTGCACGGCGATGGAGATAATTTCAGCCTGTGCAGCGGGTGACTTACTGCCATAACGCTCGATACCTACTTGCGTGTGCTGGCGGCGTGTTTGCAATGCCTCGGGCGTGGTGCGCAGTGTGTAGCCCGCATAGCACAAGCGCAATGGGCGCGGGCTACGCGAAAGATTGTTGCTGGCGATACGCGTAATCTGACTGGTCATGTCGGCGCGGAAGGCGAGCATTTTGTTAGCCAGTGGATCCATCACCCGAAAGGCGTGGTGCCCTGTTGCTTCGCCCTGACCACTCAAGAGTTGCTCTTCAAATTCCATTACGGGTGGGATGACCGGTTCGTAACCAAAGCCCGTGAAAGATTTCAGCAGGTGATGAATCAACCCGAACTCCTGCATTGCTTGCGGGGGCAATACATCCATCAGACCAGAGGGGAGTAGGGGTGAGCTGTTCATTATTTCTTGGCGTCCGCTTTCAGTACACCGCCGACGGCATAATCTTCAAACGCCATATCGGAGAGAATCACGCGCACCTGTTCAGGTGGTGAGCCGCATACTTCCATAATGACATCGGTCAGTTTTTTGACCAAAATGCGTTTCTTTTCAATGTCGCGGCCTTCGAGCATGTGTACCTGAACAATCGGCATAAATTCCCCCTGTAAGGCGCTGTTTATGCGCCGCAATAACCTAGGGCGCAACATTTTTTATTGCTGGTAAGAGGGTTTTGCGCTAAAAATGCCCGTGAGTGAGATGTGGCTTCTCTCGCTTGGCCTTGAGGCTTCAAGCGATTGAGCAGTATCTAAATGACTAGACTAGTGATGCTGAAAGAGGCCACGCCGTTCTTTCCCGCCTTGTCGATGAGTCTTCGCTCAAACCGCACCCACCATGGTGGCGGGCGCGGAAACGCCAATTGACGGAGAGTAGAATGGCTACAGGTACAGTAAAATGGTTCAACCCAACCAAGGGTTATGGTTTCATCCAGCCGGAAGGCGGCGGAGCGGACGTGTTCGTACACATCACCGCGGTGCAAGCTGCGGGTCTGCGTGATTTGAGGGAAAATCAACGCGTTAGCTACGAACTCGTTACCGAAAAAGGCAAGACCTCGGCTGGTAACCTCGTCGTACAAGACTAATTTTGAGTTACGCTCAGGCGGCGCTTGGCCTTTCGCCCTCAACGGGCGTCGAAGCGTCGGTTTTTAAGTAAGAGCGCTACGCATTAGGAGGGTGGCCAAACGGTCACCCTTTTTTATTTTCCTTATTCCTTTGCGTTATCCACAGGGTTCGGCTATATAGGTCGCGAGTTTTGATTTGATTGCCTTGTTGCTGCGACGTCGGCCTTGCCGCTCTCCTGCCTTGTCAAAGAGTCTTCGCTCAACGTGCTCACCATAGTGGTGGGAGCGAAACGCCATGATAGGAGTTCATAATGGCAACTGGTAAAGTAAAATGGTTCAACCCAACCAAGGGTTTTGGTTTCATCGAGCCTGAAACAGGTGGTGCAGATGTGTTCGTTCACATCACCGCTGTTCAAGCTGCTGGTCTGCGTGACCTGCGCGAAAATCAGCGCGTAAGCTACGAGTTGGTATCGGAAAAGGGTAAGACCTCGGCCGGTAACCTCCAAGTACTGGACGCTGCGTAGTTTTGAGTGCGAGGGAACCCTTCGTTCCCTCGTGACTCCTTCCGCCGCAAGCGGCTCACGCAGCTTCGGCGTTACGCAAGGATAAGAAAAAGGTCGCTCGAAAGAGCGGCCTTTTTTGTTGGTCACTACTTCCTGATAATGTGTTTTCGTGCGTAGGCTTTCCTTAAAGGAGTCGTGCTATGCAGGAACAGGAATTATTCACTAAATCACTTACCATTCTCAAAGATATTGTTGAGAACTGTCCCAACGCGGCAGTGAGCTATGCGGCACAGGAACTCTATTGGAGTCTCAAAGCCGGTTATAAACCGACACAACCGCGACATCCTCGTGGTCACCCTGATGGCGGGCAGTGGACACGGGAAGGTGGTGGTCGGAGATTGGAAAATACTGCCAGGGATACTAACGCTAAAACGCGTAAAAGAGCGCGTGCTATTTACGGAGAAACCTCTGGTCTTACGCCTATACTAAAAGATCCTAAAAAGAGCCCGTATAATCCAGCCAATTGGGAGCCAGATTCTGCTGCTCGTCTGAAACGTGCAAGAACTTATATTGGTATTGTATCGATGCGTAACCCTCGCGTTCATTATGCATCACCATCTGACCCTAAGAATCCAATTCAATCACGTGTTTGGAAAGATTCTGTAGATGCATCTATAGCCGGCGATGATGAAACACAGTTGGACAAAAGAGTAGATCATTTCTTCTTAAGACAAGAAGGGATTGGTAGACAAACACCGCCTTGGCCAGAATTGGAAAGAGTCCATAGCATAGGCCCGTTCAATAATATCGGAGGAGGGGATGTGCCAAAAGGACCTAAGACATATATCGATTTTTATGGTAAGCCGATAAAACGCTAGAGGATATATGGTGCATATTTTGACTCTTTTGTTAATTTTGGCGGCAGGCACGGCGACAGCGCAAGTCTGTTCGCAAGATTCCCGTGTAATTGCTCCGTGTCGAGAAGTCAGGGCGCGATTATTGGTATACGCAAATCTTAGACCTTATCTTGAACCTATAAAAACCCAAGAATCTTTTAGTGTAGCTCTTCAATCAGAAAGCAATGAAGCAGCGTATTTCTGGCCAAAAAATATACCAGAATTACTGACTGCCGAGAATGTATTGCAGGGCGATTTTCGTATCTGCCCCATGGATGTGGGAGTATGTATTGATAGAGCAAGTAATTTGAGTGTTGAATGAATATAACCGCAGAGAAATTCAAAATAGCCTTTCGAGAAGAAGACATTGAGGGACTAATTGGAAATGGTGCGCCAAATGATGAATACGCTAGCGAAGCTGAACAAACGCTTGCCGTTGTTCGTAGATTGTCTGAACATGAGCGCACAAAAGCAAACATTGTTTCTATTATTGCGTTGATTTGGGCCAAATCATTCAATCGAGAGCCTGAAGAAATTGCTGAGCGCATGCCTGCTTTCGAGAATGTCGCATTGAAATTATTGCAACCGTGATATAGACATTCCTCATGAAATCCATTTTTCTCACTACCGTCTCGCTTATCATGCTCGCAACCACTGCTGCCCATGCGCAGGACGGGGCGAGTGTATCCGCGCAGCAGATTCAGCAGATGATTGAAAATTCCAAAAAATACGGTGGTGGGCGGGTGAAGATCAACACCCAGACCATCATGGCGGCGATGGGCATGCATAGTTGCATGCAGGAAAAAATTGGCGATGAAGGCATCAAACGCCTTGGGCAGTGGGGCACGGCACTTGGCAAAGAAGTCAAACCGCTTTGCGCCGCAGGCAAGCGTGACGAGGCATTGGCGGCGCAAATGCGTTTTGCCAATTCCATCGTGAGAACGCCGGAATATGCAGGTGTGCGCGCCTGCGCCGACCAGTATAAAGATTTGCTTGCTGACCCAATGTTTACCGATATCCGCGCCGTGGTCGAGAACCCCGCGCAGACGGATAAGCACATTTGCGACTATCAGCAAAAGCCTAGCGTGAGCTCAGCGCAAACCAAATAGCAATCACCACCAATAAAGCTGCGAAGAAGTAGCGCGCGTAATGCGCGATGCGTTCATTTTCCAAATAGGGTTTGATACGCGCGCCCAGCAGCACAATCACGATGTGAATGGTCGTGGCAACGCCGACATACGCTGCGGTGAGGGTGAGTGCTTGCGGCAGTATGGCCGCTTCAGGCTGCGTGAAGGCTGGGATGACCGTGATGTAAAACAGCGCCGCTTTCGGGTTGAGTAAGTTGGTGATGAGGCCGCGGGTGAAATAGCGCGGGTCGTAGCCCTCATCCGAGGTTGCCACGCCGTCTTCGCCGCGCCAGCAATCATAGGCCAGCCAAAGTAGATAGGCGACGCCGACCCAGCGCATGGTCGCATACAAAATCGGTGATTGTGTGATGATGGCGGCCGCGCCTAATGCCGTGCCGACGCCGATGATCGACAGGCCAAGGCCAATGCCCACAATCGCCGAGAAGCCCGCTTTGCGGCCATGCATGGCGCTCAGCAAGGCTAGATACGTCATATTCGGCCCCGGTGTGAGCTCGATGGCGATGCAGGTGAGGGTAAAAGAGAGGAACGTTTCAAATGTCATCATGCTATGAGTATACTTGTTTTTTCATCCATACCAGCTAAGGAATCTGCATGAAGCACATTCTCGCAGTATTCGGCACGCGGCCAGAGGCTATTAAAATGGCGCCTGTGGTCAATGCCCTCAAAAAACTGGGTACGATGCAGGTGAGTGTGTGCGTGACGGCGCAGCACCGCCAAATGCTCGACCAAGTGCTCGAACTTTTCAACATCGTGCCCGACATTGACCTGAATGTGATGCAGCCGAAGCAGGATTTGAGCGACATTACGAGTCGCGTGCTGTTGGGGTTGCGTGATGTATTCACCAAGCAGCATTACGATATGGTGCTGGTGCATGGCGACACGACCACAACGATGGCGGCGGCGCTGGCGGCGTTTTATGCGAAAATTCCCATTGGCCATATTGAGGCAGGGTTGCGTACGGGTGATAAATATGCGCCCTGGCCGGAGGAGGGGAACCGTAAACTCGCCGGCGCGATTGCCGATATTCACTTCGCGCCTACGGAAACCTCGCGCCAAAATCTCCTGCGCGAAGGCATCTCGGATGAGGTGATTCACGTGACGGGTAATACGGTGATTGATGCGTTGCTGGATACGGCGGCGAAGTCGGATGTGGCGGCGTCGCAGTTTAATTTGGATGCATCGAAAAAACTAATTTTAGTGACAGGCCATCGCCGCGAGAATTTTGGTGGTGGGTTTGAGAATATCTGCAATGCGTTGCTACGCCTTGCTGTGCGTGGCGATGTGCAGATTGTGTATCCCGTGCACCTCAACCCGAATGTGCAGGAGCCGGTGAATCGTTTGCTGGGCAACCACCCATCCATCCAACTCATTGCACCGCAAGATTATCTGCCATTTGTCTATCTTATGAAGCGTGCCTATATGATTCTCACCGATTCGGGCGGTATTCAGGAAGAAGCGCCATCGCTCGGCAAGCCTGTATTAGTGCTGCGCGACGTGACAGAGCGCCCTGAAGCAGTGGCTGCGGGCACCGTAAAGCTGGTGGGAACGGATGAGGATAGAATTGTAGCTGCCGCCACGGAACTGCTTGAAAATGCAGATGCCTATGCCGCGATGTCCAAAGCCGCTAACCCGTATGGTGATGGGCATGCTTCTGAGCGTATCGCGAAGCACATTATGCGTGCTAGTGTAAGTTATTAATCATGCAAATTCTCTATGTTCATCGTCATTTTTCAACACCGCAAGGTTCGGTGGGAACGCATGCCTATGAAACAGCACGGCGTTTAGTGGAGCGTGGGCATCAGGTCACCATAGTGTGCGGCGGTTTTGGTGCTAATAATATAGGATTAGATGGGGCATTCCGTCGAGGTAAGCGTGAAGGAAATGTCGATGGTATTCGCGTGATGGAATATCAATTGGGTAATTCTCATGCACCTAACTGGCTGGCACGGTGTGTCGCTACTAGCATATTTGCACTGCGTTGTGTGGCAGTAGCGCTGCGTGAGCCCTATGATGTTTTGTGTGCTACCAGCACGCCCCCCATTGCGAGTATTTTAGGAGTGTGTGCATCGCTATTGCGGCGCAAGCCAATGGTGCTTGAGGTGCGCGTCTTATGGTCTGAACGTTTAAAAGCGCTTGGTATTATCAAAAACCCGATCTGGTGTGGTGTGGCGTCTACATTGGAATGGATCAGCTACCATTCTGCGACTCGATTCGTCGCGCTTTCACCCATGATTGCCGAATCGATTCAGATACGTGGAATTCCAGCATCGCATATCAAAATGATTCCTAATGGGTGTGACATCGCCTTATTTGCGGCGCCCGTTTCGGCGTGGAGGCCTGCTGAAGTGCGCCAAGATGATGTGATGGCGGTGTATGCCGGTGCCCATGAACATGCTAATGGTTTGCTGTCCGTGTTACATGCTGCTGCCGAGCTTAAGCGTCGCGGCGCACAACATATTAAAGTTGTATTAGTGGGTGCGGGGCAGTTCAAGCAAATGCTGGTTGAGTACGCGCGGCAGGAGAAACTTGATAATGTATTGTTTCTTGATGCCGTCCCCAAAACTAAACTTGCAGGGCTGATGGCCACGGCGGATATTGGTTTGCAG
>JBMOEL010000008.1:0-27542 GCA_049314715.1 Rickettsiales bacterium | reverse complement strand
CTGAGGCGTGCTCAGTGGCAAGCGATACACTTTGAGTTTGTATACTTTACCGGTTGAGCTGAAGAACAGCACTGGCGCGTGGGTGGATGCTACGAACAGCTCGGTGGTTGCGTCTTCTTCACGCAAATCGATACCCGAACGCCCTTTGCCGCCGCGTTTTTGCGCACGGTATGCTGCTAAGGGCACGCGCTTGATATAACCACCCGCTGTGACCATCACGACCATTTCTTCACGCTGAATCAAGGATTCGATATCGGCTTCGAATTCCGAATCTTCCATGATGCTACGGCGCGGCACGGCGAATTCTTCTTTCACCTTCACCAGCTCGTCACGCATCAGGCCGTAGAGTTTTTCACGGCTGCCAAGGATGCTCAAGAACTCGGTGATTTCAACTGCGAGCTCTTTCAACTCACCGTCGATTTTCTCTTGCTCCAAGCCCGTTAGGCGTTGCAGACGCAATTCGAGAATGGCTTTTGCTTGCATTTCAGTGAACTTGATTTTGTCACCATCGAGCTCGTTGCCTTTGTCTTCGACGAGGTCGAGAAGTGCTTTCACATTCGCAGCTTTCCACGAACGCTTCATGAGCTCTTCTTTTGCAACCACAGGGTCTTTTGCTGCACGGATAACAGCGATGATTTCGTCGATGTTAGCAACGGCAATCGCCAGACCAATCAATACGTGGGCGCGGTCACGAGACTTAGTGAGTAAGAATTGCGTGCGGCGTGAAATGACTTCTTCACGGAACTCAATGAAGGCTTTGAGCACCGTATGGATGTTGAGCAGTTGCGGGCGGCCATTATTGAGCGCCAGCATGTTCACACCAAAGCTGGTTTGCAGCGGCGTATACATATAAAGCTGGTTCAGCACCACGTCGGCCACGGCGTCTTTTTTCACTTCGACCACCACGCGCACGCCCGACTTGTCGGACTCGTCACGCAGGTCTGAGATGCCTTCGATTTTCTTTTCTTTCACCAGCTCGGCCATGCGCTCAATCATGCGCGCCTTGTTCACCTGATACGGAATCTCGGTGATGATGATGGATTCACGGTTGGTTTTCTTATTCACTTCCACTTCGGCGCGACCGCGCATCACGACTGAGCCACGACCCGTGGTCATGGCGCTATACGAACCCGTACGGCCAAGAATGATACCGCCGGTTGGGAAATCAGGGCCTGGGCAAATCGCCGCGAGCTCTTCAATCGTGACATTCGGATTATCGATCATCGCGCAGGTCGCGTCGATCACTTCGCCGAGGTTATGTGGCGGAATGTTCGTCGCCATACCCACCGCAATACCGGAGCCGCCGTTTACGAGCAGGTTCGGGAAGCGCGCAGGAAGCACGGTTGGTTCTTGTTCGGAGCCGTCGTAGTTCTCTTGGAAATTGACGGTATCTTTATCAATGTCTTCGAGTAATGCATGTGCAGCTTTGCTGAGGCGCGATTCGGTATAACGCATGGCGGCGGCATTATCCCCGTCCATCGAACCGAAGTTACCTTGACCATCGACCAGCATCAAACCCATGCTGAAGGGCTGCGCCATACGCACCATCGAATCGTAAATCGCGCTATCGCCGTGCGGGTGGTATTTACCCATCACGTCACCGACGATACGTGCCGATTTTTTGTAAGGCTTGTTATATTCAACGCCCAGCTCGAGCATGCCGAAAAGAATGCGGCGGTGAACGGGTTTCAAACCGTCGCGCACGTCGGGAATGGCGCGGCTCACGATCACGCTCATCGCGTAATCGAGGTAGCTTTTGCGCATTTCGTCTTCAATGGAAATCGGCAGGATTTCTGCGGTGGTCTCAACCATGGTGCTTGCTCTTTCGTTCACGTCATTCCCGAGCTAGCGAAGTCAAAATGCATTGCATTTTGTAACGAAGCTCCATCGGGAATCCATTTTTGTTGTTACGATGGATTCCAGCTTTCGCTGGAATGACGAATAAGTAACAGGGGGTGTAATATGATACAACCCCAAAAGCCGCACTTATCCACAGTTTCTAGGCAGCTAGGGTTGTTTGCGCCTTGAGCAATTCTGCCTGAAGTGCCTGTGTAAATGCAGGCTCCAGTTTGAGCGCCGTTGCTAACTGACTCAAATAGGATTGCTCGGCTGCACATTGACTGTCGCACACTAGCAGTGCCGCAAGATACACCTCCGCGGCTTCCTCGGGCGTTTTTGCACCTTGTGCAATCTGATTCACGTCCTGCGCGTTGGCGAGTTCGGTCATCAGGAAGGATTTTTCGGTCGCATCCACACCGCTCTGCTCGAGATGCCCTAAAATACGCTTTGTCTCGTCGGCATCCACTTTACCATCGGCTTTGGCGGCACCAATCATCGCACGAATCACGGAGAGTGCAAGTTCATTGGTTTGCTCTGGCGCTGGCAATGCTGCAGGTGCAGCAGCCGCACTTGCTTGTGCATTGGCAATGAGGGATTTGAAATTGCCGGCGAGGGCTTTGCCCTGCGTCATCATATCGCCCGCACCTTGTTTCACTGCGTCCACCACGCTTGCCGAACCACCTGAGGCTTTATTGGCTTGATAGGCATTGTAACTTTTATAGGCGAGCGTGCTGAGCAGTGCGAGACCGCCAAGCTTTGCTGCCCCTTCAATCGTATCCTTACTAACGAGTTGGCTCGCCAAACCACCCGCAAGCAAACCACCTGCAAATTGTTTGGTGGCCATTCCGCCGAGCATTTTGCCGACAAGGCCATTGGCATTAAGGTTAGAAAGAAGGGACTTTGGGTCGAGCATAGCATTCTCCACAAGTTGAATGACCGACATGTAGGGTTGGTTATTCTGACTTCAAGAGCGCCTAAATATTATTTTTGCCGATTCAGCAAACGCAGGCGCAGGGCATTCAGTTTAATAAATCCTTCGGCGTCTTTTTGGTTATAGACGCTATCGGCCTCGAACGTCACGTGCTGCATGGAATAGAGGCTGTGTGGCGACTTACGACCCACGACCGAGACACTACCCTTATAGAGCTTCAGACGCACAGTGCCGGAGACGTTCTCTTGCGACTTGTCGATAAGCGCTTGGAGCATTTCACGCTCAGGGCTGAACCAGTAGCCGAAATAGACCAGCTCGGCGTAGCGCGGCATGATGTCGTCTTTCAAATGCATCGCGCCGCGGTCGAGGGTGATGGACTCGATACCACGATGTGCGGCGAGTAGAATCGTGCCACCTGGTGTTTCGTATACGCCGCGCGATTTCATGCCCACATAGCGGTTCTCGACGAGGTCGAGGCGGCCAATGCCGTGCTTACCACCAAGTTTGTTGAGTTCCGCGAGCAGATTCGCAGGCGAGAGTTTTTTACCATTTACAGCAACTGCGTCACCTTTGGCGAATTCTACTTCTATATATTCTGGCTCATTCGGCGCATCTTCTGGGTTGACCGTCAGGCGGAACATATCGGTCGATGGTTCTGTCCATGGGTCTTCCAGCGCTTTGCCTTCGTAGCTGATATGCAGCAGATTCGCGTCCATGCTGTAAGGCGCTTCGCCGTGCTTGTCTTTGGGCACGGGGATTTGGTGCTTCATGGCGTAATCAATCATCGCGGTGCGGCTATCGAGCTTCCATTCGCGCCAAGGGGCAATCACTTTCACATCTGGCTTCAGTGCATAATAGGTCAGCTCGAAACGCACTTGGTCGTTACCTTTGCCCGTTGCACCATGGCAAACGGCATCGGCACCGACTTGGTTAGCGATTTCGATTTGGCGTTTGGCAATGAGCGGACGCGCAATGGAGGTGCCTAATAAGTAGACGCCTTCATACAAAGCATTGGCGCGGAACATGGGGAATACATAATCGCGCACGAATTCTTCGCGCAGATCGTCGATGAAGATTTCTTTGACGCCCATCAGTTCGGCTTTTTTGCGCGCGGGCTCCAACTCCTCACCTTGGCCGATATCGGCGGTGAAGGTCACGACCTCGCAGTTATATTCTTCCTTCAGCCACTTCAGGATGATGGAAGTGTCCAAGCCGCCCGAATAGGCCAGCACTACTTTTTTTACATTTTTGCTCATGGGCGGGATGGTTAATGGCAAGTCATTGAGAGTGCAAGTAGAAATTCGTGCTTGCCAAACCCTTAGCGCTTTTCTAGGTTGCGCCCACTTTTCCCAAAGAAACGTTCCCAAGGAGACAACAACATGGAACTGATTGATTTTCAAAACCTGATTCTCGCATGTGGCGGTCTGGCTCTGCTTTACGGGCTATTGGCTGGCCGTAGTATTCTGGCACTCAGCCGTGGCAATGAGACGATGATCGACATCGCCAACGCCATTCAAGAAGGCGCTAAAGCCTACCTCAACCGCCAATATACGACGATTGCCTTCGTCGGCGCGCTGATTTTCGTAGCACTGGGCTACAAGCTCGGTTGGAATGTAGCGATCGGTTTTGCCGTTGGCGCGATTCTTTCTGGTATCGCTGGCTATATCGGCATGATGATCTCGGTTCGCGCCAACGTGCGCACCACTGAGGCGGCACGTGGCAGCCTGCAAGGTGCACTCACCGTTGCGTTCCGCTCAGGCGCTGTGACGGGTATGCTAGTGGTTGGCCTTGGTCTGCTTGGTACGGCTGGCTACTATTTCTACCTGAAAGATTCAGGCGTGGATGCACGTAAGATTCTGGAAGCACTCGTTGCGCTTTCTTTCGGTGCGTCGCTAATTTCGATTTTCGCGCGTCTTGGTGGCGGTATCTTCACCAAGGGTGCGGATGTGGGCGCTGACCTTGTTGGTAAGGTTGAAGCGGGCATCCCTGAAGACGATGCACGTAACCCTGCCGTAATCGCCGACAACGTTGGTGACAACGTGGGTGATTGCGCGGGTATGGCGGCTGACTTGTTTGAAACCTATGTGGTGACGATTGTAGCGACCATGCTGCTTGCCGCCGTGTTCTTCACGGGCCTGACACAGGAAACCATGATGCTTTATCCGCTCGCGATTGGTGCGGTGTGCATTGTTGCCTCCATCATCAGCACCTTCTTCGTGAAGCTCGACAGCTCAGGCAACATCATGAGAGCGCTGTATAAAGGCTTCATCGTGAGCGCGGTGCTTTCGGCTGGGTTTATTTGGAAACTGACCGACGAGATGCTCGGCTTTGGTTCTGAATTCACCACGAGCGGCTTTGCGTTCAACGGTATGGACATCTTCTATTGCGCCCTCGTTGGTTTGGGTGTGACGGGCTTGATGATTTGGATCACTGAGTACTACACCTCGACCGCTTACCGCCCTGTGCGCTCGGTTGCGCAAGCTTCGACCACGGGTCACGCCACGAACGTGATTCAAGGCCTCGCAATTTCGATGGAAGCAACGGTTCTGCCGATTCTGACCATCTGCGCGGGTATCATCATTTCCTACCAGTTCTGCGGTCTGTTTGGTGTGGCGATTGCTGCAACGACCATGCTCGCACTTGCAGGGATGGTGGTCGCATTGGATGCGTATGGGCCGGTGACTGACAATGCTGGCGGTATCGCCGAAATGTCAGGTCTGCCAAAAGAAGTTCGCGTGACGACCGATGCGCTCGATGCGGTTGGTAACACCACCAAAGCGGTAACCAAAGGTTACGCGATTGGTTCGGCGGCACTCGCTGCACTCGTGCTGTTCACGGCATTCACCGAAGATCTTAAACACTACTTCCCGCAACTGAACGTGCAGTTCAACCTCGCGGATCCGTATGTGCTCGTGGGTCTGTTCATTGGTGGTTTGCTGCCTTACTTCTTTGCTGGCCTTGCCATGCAGGCAGTGGGTCGCGCTGCGGGTGCTGTCGTCGTTGAAGTGCGTCGCCAGTTCAAAGAAATCCCAGGCATTATGGAACGCACGGCACGTCCTGACTACTCCAAGGCCGTGGACATGCTGACCAAAGCGGCGATTAAAGAGATGGTGATTCCATCCCTTCTTCCTATCGTCACGCCTGTATTGCTCTATTTCGTGATTAATGAAATCGCGGGTCAAGAGCAGGCATTCGCTGCATTGGGTGCATTGCTCATCGGTGTGATTGTGACGGGTCTGTTTGTTGCTATCACCATGACTTCTGGTGGTGGTGCGTGGGACAACGCCAAGAAGTATATCGAGGAAGGTCATTTCGGCGGCAAAGGTTCAGAGGCGCATAAAGCCGCTGTCACTGGCGACACGGTAGGTGATCCGTACAAGGATACGGCTGGCCCTGCGGTGAACCCGCTCATCAAGATTGCGAATATTGCCGCTATCTTGTTGTTGGCTTTGTTGGCTGGCTAATTTTAGTCAGAGCCTCAAATAGAAAGGGCCGCTTTTTAGCGGCCCTTTTTTATTGGCTTACAACGATATTAAACTACCTGATATGCCCATCGGTTGTGTCTCGAGTAAATTTCTGCTTGGTTGCTTCTCCGCGTCGGATGCCTTCTATCTCTGCTGCTCTAACAGCATCAGGGTCCAAATTTTTTACGGGAGCAAAACTTTCTGCTCTTGCTAAGGCTTCATGAGCACTTCTTAAATAGGCATTTTTATTCGTTGTATCATGACCTAGCTCTAAGCTTGCTAAATAGCCGTAATATGCAGCGTTGGAAAGCTCATCGAGTGCTTCTTGTTCTGGTGTTGTCATACACACTCCCTTTATTGTCATCGCAACATAGCGCCATATTATGACAATATGATGACGGGCGGGTGGCTGAAATAGATAACTAGTCGTTTCTTGCAAAGACCTCAGGAATTTTACCCAGTAAATCCTCGGCCATCATGCCGCGGGAGAGCTTATAGGCCGCCTCACCATGTAGCCATGTTCCTGCGCAAGCGGCATCAAATGCGCTCATGCCCTGCGCCCATAGCCCCGCAATCATACCTGCCAGCACATCACCACTACCCGCCGTAGCTAACCACTCTGGCGCATGGTCATTTGCAACCACGGTGCTCGTGGAGGCAATGATGGTTTCATGCCCTTTGAGTAGCACGACTACTCCCATCGCTTCCGCGAGTGCCTGAGCGCGTGATGCTTTATCACCATCCGCCAACCGCAATGCGCTGGCGAGCTTGGCATATTCGCCTTCGTGGGGGGTGAGGATGACATCCCTCCCCTTCACTGCATCACGCAGTGAGGCATCTTGCGCAAGTAAGGTAATCGCGTCTGCGTCAAACACACATTTTTTGTTGGCAAGTAGTGCGGCGCGCATCGCCTGCTTCGTGCTGTCATTCACCCCTGCACCTGGGCCAATTACCACGACATTGATGCGCGCATCAGCAAGCAATGCTTGCCAATCCTGCATCGTGGTGAGTGGGCGGGTGATGACACTCAGCAACGACTCGGCATAAATTGGCCACGTCTTTTCATCCGCCGCTAATGTTACAATACCCGCACCGATACGCAATGCCGCTAATGCCGTAAGCCGCGATGCACCTGTCATCACGGGCCCGCCATAGACCAGCACATGACCGCGCGTATATTTGTGGCCTTCAAGCAGCAAGGGCGGAATCTTCCAAAGTGATGGGCTGTTGGTGTGCATGGTTGGTTGCTTCGCTAAAAAACTTACGTTACCCCTAACATCTATGCGCACCTCTTTCCATCGTTTGCTGATTGGCACCATCCTGCTTACCAGCCCTGCCTATGCGACGTCGGATGGTCAGTTGCTTGCCGACTATGCGCAATGGGAACAGCTCACAGACCCATCGGCGGTGATATTTTTTGATGAGGGGCATCGCTTCCTGAAACGCCACGCGGATTGGCCGAAGCAGAATATCATCCGCATGAAAACCGAGGAAGCGGCGCTGCGCCAAGGCGGTGATATTGAGGCTTTTTGTCGTGATTTCCCACCCATCTCAGGGCGCGGCATGATTGCTTGTGCGCGTGCAGGTGTGGGCGGCATTAAAGAGGTGGTGCAAGGCTGGATTCAGGGTGACTTCAATGCGGATGAAGAAAAACTGATATTAGCACGTTATGGCGCACAGCTGACCGAAGATAACCACAAAGAGCGCATTTCGCGTTTATTGTTTGAAGGAAAAACCACCGCCGCCAAACGCTTGATGTATGAAGCAGGTTCGTATCGCCCGCTTTATGAAGCGCGCATAGCACTTATCACGAATGCAGGCAATGCCAATGCATTGGTCAACAAGCTGCCTGCGCATTTCAAAGCCAATGCGGGGCTGATTTTTGACCGCATTCAATGGCGTCATAAGCGCGGTATGGATGAAGGGGTGATGGAGCTATTCGCTCAGGCACCCGATGATCCACCTCATGCCGATAGCTGGTATAGTTTGCGCATTCAATATGCCCGCAAAGCACTTGAAAAACGCCAGTATGCACGCGCCCTTGATATACTTTCTGGTCACGGGCAAATGAAGTCAGAATATCTCGCTGATACATTGTGGCTGAAGGGTTGGATTCGTACTGAGCATCTTGCCGACGCACGCGGCGGCTATGAGGATTTTTATCAACTCTATAAAGTGGTGAATTTCCCCGTCAGCAAATCACGCGCCGCTTATTGGGCTGGGCGTGCTGCGCGCAAAAATGGCAACGCAGATATTGCACATGAATGGTTCGAAAAAGCCGCGCAACACCCTACCGTATTTTATGGACAATTGGCGGCGCTGGAGCTTGATAAAACTGCAAGGCTTGATTTGCCCTCACCCATTTCGGTAGATGAAAGCGAGCGCCGCGACTTCGCACAATCCGATACGCCACGGCTGATTGCTCTACTCATTCGTGCTGGCAAAGAAGAGGAAGCGGATGCATTCTTGCTAAACCTTGCTCAGCATACGAGCGATAAATATGACCTCGCCATTCTCGCGGATTTCGCCAAGCAGCATGGGCAAGAATTCGACGCTGTGCGTGTGAGCAAACTCGCGCTACAGAAACAGCATATCCTGCTCAATTATGGTTGGCCGAAAATCAAGGTGCCCGCGCAAAGTGCGATTGAGCCAGCCCTTGCACTTTCGATTACCCGTCAAGAAAGTGAGTTTAATATGCGCGCCGTAAGCCCTGCAGGTGCGCGCGGTTTGATGCAGCTTATGCCGCCAACCGCTGCAATGATGGCACGAAAGCTTGGCTTGGGCTATACGATCAATCGCTTATTTGAGCCGGAGTATAACATGATACTTGGCACGAATTATCTGGGGCGACTGATTAGCGGATTTGATGGTTCCTACATTCTCGCTATTGCCAGTTACAATGCAGGCTCAGGAAATGTGCGTAAATGGCTCGCACGGTTTGGAACGCCACCCAAAACACCGGATGCGGCGATTAACTGGATTGAGTCAATTCCCTTCGTGGAAACGCGCAATTACGTGATGCGTGCATTAGAGAATGTGCAAGTCTATCGCGCGATGCAAAACCCCGACCAGCCTATTAGCCTTAAAGCCGATTTGGTGCGATAAGCGTTAGTCTGGATCTGGCATATAGGAATCAGGCGGCACATAGTACGAGTCGTTATCGATATATTGGTCATATTGTGTAGCCTGACTTACCGGGACCTTCGAGTCTTCAGGAACAGGGTGGCGGACGTCATATAACTCCCACACGTTTTCTTTGCGCTCTTTGGCGCAGGCGCTAACAAGTAAAATTATCAGAATGGGAATAATGGTTTTCATACTGCCCCAGCCTATAGCATGGCTTTGTGTGCAGCGCAGCAAAAACTATCCGCACCCTTTAGTCGCCATGATTCGCTCGGATATTGCGCCCAAATCGCCACAGCACGTGGTTCTACTACAGGGTGAAAAAGTTAATGAGTTATTAACCTTTAACCCGTAGGTTGAATCTATGCAGCACTCGCGTGCCGGTTTTGAACCCACCACCCCTTCCAACCCTTATGAAGGCATGTATCGACGCCTTATCTCCTTTTGGAAGCATAATCGTGCGAAACGAATCGAACAGGTGCACCATACGATTCAGCAAGTTCTGTCCGCTTACGTTGATCAGCATGATATGGAATATCAGTTGGATCTAAGCCGTAAACGTCTCAAGCAATTTGAGCGCGAACAATCCTGCCTCAATCAACTGACTGGGCGCGAGGTGGGGGCCCATTACAAACAGATTCTCGCTTATGCCGAATATTTGGAGGAACGCATCGTCGCCCGCCGTGCTGACCCCGTGCTGCGCGATGATTATGATGGGGTGTGCGAACAGGCGCTCAACTTACGCCTGATTACCGAGGCGATAGGCTTGTTAGAGAAAGAAGATACACAACGTATCACTGAGCAGGTCGCACTATCACCATTCATGCATCGTATTATGCTGGATATAGCAGGCATGCTTGATCGCCGCGCCATGAAGCTGAATAGCACTGCGTGGGAAGAATCGCTAGAGGTCACAAGCAACTCGGCAATACTGCGCGCGTTAGTAATGCTGATGATGCTCGCAACGCTGAGACTTGCGGAGGATGATAGTATGTTATCGCTCAGCACCACATCTACGAACCGTACAGTGTGCCTGTACCTACGCATTAATCTCATGCGTCCTGGTGCACTCACCGAGTCAGAGCGCTATGCATTTTTAGAACAATGTATGTATGGGCGTAGTACACATGTTTCCATGTTCACTTCTACGCTCAGGCAACATGCGAATATCGAGCTTGCTACGTTGCTTTCTGCGCGCATCGGCGCGACATTATGTGTTGAGCCTGTCGATAGTCACGCCTGCGACGTGGTGCTTGAACTACCGCGCTCTTAGTATTTTAAAGTGCGAGGGAACCCTTCGTTCCCTCGCAACTCCCTCCGCCGCCGCGTTGCGGATCGCGCAGCTGCGGCGCTACGCAAAAATCACTTCGCTCTTAGCAGAAATACACCTTGCTGACCAAAAAGATTCGCCCACCAACCGCGCCCATAAAACCGTGAACGCTGCCCTTGCGCATCGACCATGATGCGGCGCTCGATGGTAATGCCCATACGCTCACATAAAATCACGAAGTCGGCGATGGTGCAGAAATGAATGTTTGGCGTGTCGTACCATTCATATGCAAGCGTGCGTGTAACAGGCATCTTGCCATGAAGTGCGAGATAGAGACGATTCTTCCAATGGCCAAAATTAGGTACCGATACAATGGCCTGTTTGCCGATACGCGTGAGTTCTGCCAACACATTTTTGGGATTATTCATGGCTTGTAGCGTCATACTTAAAATCGCAAAATCATACGCACCCGTTGGGTAATCCGCCAGGTCTGTATCGACGTTGCCTTGGATGACGGGAATGCCCATACGCACGGCACGCTGCACGCGCTCTTGCTCAATCTCAATACCACGACCATCGACCGATTTTTGGGTCTTAAGCCATGCGAGCAGTTCCGCTTCACCACAGCCAATATCAAGCACACGGCTATGGGGTGTAACGAGTTCAGCAATTGTTTGCAGGTCTGGTCTTAACTCCCTCCCCATCAGGGGGAGGGTTGGGGTGGGGGCATGCGTGCGAGAACGGAGAAACCAAAGCCCCCCTCCTAACCTCCCCCCTGTGGGTGGAGGGATATGATGTAGCTCATGCTTCATTAAATTCCCCTCACCTTGGCAGCACCATCGAGAAAACCGTGCAGCGTTGCATGCAGCGCTGGTACATCCAGCAAGAATGCGTCATGCCCTTTGTCGGTTTTGATTTCGGTAAAACTCACATTGGCTGCCACCGCATTGAGGGCACGCACAATGCGCCGCGATTCTTCGGTTGGGAATAGCCAATCGCTGGTGAAGCTAATCACACAGAAGCGCACAGGCGTATTCAAGAACGCGTGACTGAGATGTCCATTATAATCACGCTCTAAATCAAAATAATCCATTGCGCGGGTAATGTAGAGATAGGAATTTGGGTCAAAGCGCTCAATGAACGTTTTGCCTTGGTGACGTAGATACGATTCCACCTGAAAATCGATATCGAAGCCATAACCAAGCGCCGATTTATTCTGCAATCTGCGACCGAATTTTTCGTGCAGCGCTGTTTCGGAAAGATAGGTCACGTGCGCGGTCATGCGCGCTACCGCAAGCCCTTTTGACGGGAAGGTGCCGCGTTCAATATAGTGCCCCTCATTCCAATTCGGATCGGCCATGACCGCTTGTCTGCCGATTTCATGGAAGGCGATATTTTGCGGGCTATGGCGTGCGGCCGTGCAAATGGGTATACAAGCAAACACACGCTTAGGATATTTTGCGGCCCATTCCAGTGCCAACATCCCACCCATGGAGCCACCAATGATAGCAAATAGCTGGTCGATGCCTAACGCGTCCATCAGTAGTGTTTGCGCGCGCGTCATGTCGCTGATGGTGAGAATCGGAAATTCAATACCGTAGGGCTTACCCGTTTTCGGGTTAATGGACTTGGGGCCCGATGAACCTAAACACCCACCCATCACATTGCTGACAATCAGAAAATATTTATCTGTATCGAGCACTTTGCCTGGCCCTACAATATCCTCCCACCAGCCGGGTTTACCCGTGACAGGGTGTGTGCCTGAAATATATTGATCACCCGTCAAACCGTGGCACAGCAAAATCGCGTTGGATTTCTCGGCATTCAGCGTGCCAAGCGTTTGGTACGCGAGCGTAATCGTGTCCATGGTTGCGCCGCAATCAAACTGGAATGGCGTGTCAGGCGTGATGTCGATGAGCTGCCCTACTTCGGCCGCAGTATGCTGCGGGCCGAAATTCAAACTGGTGGTATAGGGTGCGGAAAGCTTCATGCGTCTTTCATAGATACTTGCAGTTCGAAGTGCAATGGTCTAGGCAATAGGCATGGGCGAACCATCAACAAAACCAAGCTTTGACGCACAATTAAAGACCTTGCGCAACCGTATCGACGCGCTGGATGACCAACTTATTACCCTCATCAAAGAACGTACCGGCATTATTCATGAGGTTGCGGCACTCAAACGTGAACATACGCCCAATGATTGCCATATCCGCCCCGCGCGTGAAGGGCAGATGCATAAACGCATTTATGAAGCATTCAAAGGCAGTGATTTCAACGTCCATGCGGCGGTAATTATCTGGCGCCATTTGATTAGTGCGAGCACGCATCTAGAGTCGCCACTGAAGGTTACATCTTCTGCGCCACGCCATTTGGGGCACGAGTATTTCGGTCATTATGTCGAACATCGTGATGCAGTCGATAGCGAAGAAGCATTGCGGCACGTGAGCGGCAAAACCGCCAACATCGCCATCATCCCGACTGAGGATGCGGCATTGCTGGAGAAGCACCCAACCCTCAAGATTTTTGCCGCGTTGCCTGTGATTGGCAGCAAAGTAGAAGGCTTGGCGGTGGCGGCACTCGCGCCTGAACCTTCGGGTGATGATGTAAGCTATTTCATTGATTCCGACCGCCATATTGTTGCGGAAGCAGGATTCATCACGGAACGTGCTGAGTCTATCTGGCTTGGCACGCACCCTGCCCAACTTCGTAAGGAATAATATGACGCATCCTAAGCCCAAAGACTCCATCATGCAGATTAAGCCGTATGTCGGCGGTAAATCAAAAGCCGATGGTGCGCAACGTATTATCAAGCTCTCCTCGAATGAAAATCCGTGGGGGCCTTCGCCCAAAGCAATTGCGGCATTCGAAGCGGCGGCGAAGAACCTGCACCGCTACCCTGATGGTGGGCATGGTGAACTACGTGAAACGCTCAGCAAAACGCATGGCTTCCCCGAGAATGAACTGATTTGCGGTTCAGGTTCGGATGAATTGATTGGCCTGCTGATTCATGCATTCGCAGGTAAAGGCGACGAAGTGCTTTACAGCCAGCATGGCTTCTTGATGTATAAAATCTATACGTTGGCGAATGAAGCAACGCCCGTTACTGCCCCTGAAAAAGAGTTGCATTTCGACGTCGATGCAACGCTTCAAAAAGTGACGGCAAATACAAAAATTGTCTTCATCGCCAATCCGAATAATCCGACAGGCACCTATATTCCATTCAGCGAAATCAAGCGCCTGCGTGCTGGCCTGCGCGAGGATATTATTCTCGCGCTCGACGCTGCCTATGCAGAATATATGGATGTTAGTGATTATGATACGGGCCACGGCTTAGTGAAAGACACCAACACGGTTGTGTTCCACACCTTCTCGAAAATCTTCGGCCTGCCTGCGCTGCGCCTTGGTTGGGCACATGGGCCAGCCGCGATAATTGACGCAATGAACCGTATTCGCAGCCCATTCAACGTCACCGCCCCTGCGCTTGCAGCGGGTGTCGCTGCATTGAAAGACACAGGCTTCGTAGCCGAACAGCGCAAGAAGAATGCAGAAGAGCGCAAACGCGTATGTGATGCGCTGAAGCAGCTTGGTTTGGCGTTTGTGCCGAGCCATACGAATTTCGTGCTGGTACATTTTGGTGATGCGGCCAACGCTGCGGAGGCCAATACATTCCTCACCAGCCGCGGTTTAATTGTGCGCGATGTAGTGGGCTATGGATTGCCAGAATATCTACGCATCAGCTTTGGTACCACGGAAGAAAATAATCTGCTGACCCAAGCACTGACGGATTTTGTGCACGCGAAGAAAGCGGCGTAATGTTTTCTCGTATTGCGATTTTAGGACTTGGTCAGCTTGGTGGGTCGTTTGCACTTGCCTGCCGCAATGCTGGCATTGGTGAAACCATCATTGGCTACGACCCGATCACCCATCACGGCCAATTACTCATCATGAATGAGGCGATTGATGATGTTGCCGAAACACCTGCATTGGCGGTAAAAGATGCGGATTTGATACTGTTCGCATCACCGCTACGCAGCTATCGCAGCTTGGCGGAGGCCATTGCACCGAATGTCAAGAAGACCGCGGTTATCACCGATATTGGATCGGTGAAGCAACCGATGCAGGACATTGCTGAATGTTTCAGTGGTATTGCCATCGTTCCCGGCCACCCGATTGCGGGTACTGAAAAATCCGGCGCGGCGGTTGCTAATGGCGCGCTGTTTGAAGAGAAACTTTTCATTCTCACGCCGCTTGAGAACACACCGCAACATGCAAGCGAGCGCGTGAAACGCATGTGGGAAAAGTTTGGCAGTAACGTCATGGAAATGCCCGTGAAGATTCATGACCAGATTTATGCGCATGTCTCGCACCTACCGCATTTGATTGCGTTTGTGGCGGCGAGTTTTCTCTATCGGCAAGGCTTGCGTGTGCAGCGCGACGATGCGACGTTGCAAAAATTTCTGCGCATTTCACGTTCCAACGCACGTATGTGGACGGATATATTCATCGAGAATCGCGTGGCGATTTTGCCTGCGCTGGCGGCCTATAAATCGATTCTTGGGCATTTTGTACAAGAGCTGCGCGAAGGCGAGAATGCACCAGCGGACCAAAACATAAAGCCAGTCGCAGCGCGTTATTTGCCGCGTATTCTTGCGGCGTCACTCATTTCAACGGTGAGTGTATATGAACAACATGCAGGTGCATCGGTGCGGCGGTTTGGTGCAGGCGGTATGCGCGATATTGTCGCGCCAGCCGCAGAAGAACCGGAAATTGATATTGAAGAAATCAGCAAGACGGCTGCAATTGTGGCGTTACTGATTGAGGGTATCTTGCCATTGTTTGAAGAAGTCGAGCGCCTTATGACCTTAAATGAAGAACCGCAGCTTTTTGCCTATTTGCAGGCGATTGAAAAAGAAGCAACGGCGCTGGTAAATTAGAATAGAGGGGGTCTTACCCCTTGCTTCGCACCCCCGCCGCAAGCGGCTCGCGCAGCTTCGGCGCTACGCAGAGAACTTCTTTACTAGCTCTAGCAATTCTGCATGATTTTTGACATGTGCATCGAATGGGAAGCCTTCATAGGTTCCACCACTCGTGGGCACATCACCATAAAGAATCGGCGTGGAGCGCGTCACTTGCGCACATTCCAAATCAACGCTCGAATCACCAACAAACCAGATATGGGCGCCAGCCATAATGGCAGTGTTTTTTAGCGCTTCCAGCACAGGCGTTGGGTGCGGCTTGTCATGCTCGGAATCTTCGGAGCCAATGGCCGCCTGGAAATAATGCCCCCAGCCTAGATGTTCCAACTCAAGGCGTAAGCTTGGGCCTTTTTTGTTGCTTACAATCCCAATAAACCAGTCCGTATTTTTCAGGGCTTTGAGAACATCTTCAGCACCTTTCAACACACCCAGCTCCTGCAAATGGATGGAGCGGTAAGATTGCTGATAATGGTCTGCGGCGCGTTTCCAATCATCACCGAATAATTCGGGGAAGGAATCGCGCATGGATTTTTTGACCGTTGCCTTCACATAGTCCAGCGACCATTCTTCATGATTCATGAAACGCATCGTCATATTCAATGCTTTGTGAATCACCGGCCATGTATCGACCAGCGTATTGTCCCAATCAAACAACACTGCTTTTGGCTTTATTAAGCTGCGCATCGCTCACCCACTTCACGGTCTAAATGCGCATCATAAATTTCCATCAAGCGCTTGGTGATGGCACCTGGTTTTCCGTCACCCACTTTTTTGCCGTCGATTTCCGTAACGGGCATCACAAAATTACTGGTGCTGGTGATGAATGCTTCCGTTGCTTTACCCAATTCAGCGGGCGTGAAGCCGCGCTCTTCCACCGGAATCTGGTGCTCAGCAGCGAGTTGCAGCAGCACATCGCGCGTTACACCACCAAGAATGAAGTTATTCGCAGGGTGCGTAATGACTTTACCACCCGCCACGATGAATGCATTGGTCGAGGAACCTTCGGTAATCACACCATCACGAATCAACCATGTTTCGCGCAGTTCGGGTTTGTCGGATTTTTTGCGCGCTAAAATGTTTGGCAGCAGTGAAATCGATTTGATATCACAGCGCGACCAGCGCTCGTCCGGCGCAGTGATGACAGCGCAGCCCTTCTCGCGCAATGCTGCGCTCGGGAATTTGGCGGGTAGCACACACATGGTGAGGTTGGGTTTGATGGTAGATTTCCACAGATGGTTACGTGGTGCAGTGCCCCGCGTGATTTGCAGATAGATGATACCGTAGGTTTTTTCACTGAGTCGCATCAGCTCACGGATTTTCACGATGAGTGCATGGCGCGCCATGGGCATCGGAATATCCAATTTCTCCAATGAACGCTCTAAACGGTCGAGGTGCTTGGCTTCATCGAGCAGGCGATTATTGATGAAGGCTGCCACTTCATACACACCGTCGGCAAATTGATAGCCGCGGTCTTCCATCGCCACGGTCGCGAGGTGGCTAGGCAGGTATTTTCCGTTGACGTATGCAATGCGTGCCATAATTACGCTGGAATAACGGCGTCACGCAGTAATGGCAAGGCTTTATCGCGGTCTGAAAGGACGGGATTTTCGTTCGGCCAACGAATATTCAGCTCGGGGTCATCATAGCGAATGCCGCCCTCACCCTTGGGGTTATAGCCTGTCGTAACTTTATAAAGTACATCAGCGGGCTCGTCACCCAATACGCAAAAGCCATGGCCGAAGCCTGCTGGAATCCACAACATGAGACCGTTTTCGTCGCTCAGTTCATGTGCGACGTGCTGCTTATAGGTGGGCGAGTCTTTGCGCAAATCCACCGCAACATCGAGCACACGGCCATGCGTGACGCTAACTAATTTGCCTTGCCACGGGGAATGTTGGAAGTGAATGCCGCGCAGAACACCCGCAAAAGAGCGCGAGTGATTATCCTGTATAAACGTAATGCCCAAGGCCTCACTTATCGCTGGTGTGTAACGCTCACAAAAAAATCCGCGTGCATCATGATGCAGTTTTAACTGCACCAGTTTCACCTCGGGAATATGTGTATCAACAAGCTTCATGATTTTTGCATAGCCTCTTTCAAGCCCTCGCGCCAATGGGGAATCACGATGCCAAGCTTCGCCAGCTTGCCAGAATCGAGGCGTGAATTCGCAGGGCGCTTGGCTTTAATTGCGAATTCATGGCTTAGAACAGGGCGAATGGATTCGAGCGTAATGCCAGCTTCTTGCATGACAGCACAGGCGAAACCGTGCCAGCTTGTATGCCCCTGAGGGGTTGCATGGTAGATACCTGAAGCTGGTAATTTTTGTAACAACGCTGCAATCACCTGTGCCGCATCTTTTGCGTGGGTAGGCGATCCAATCTGGTCAGCGACAACGCTCAGCGTATTATCAGTCGCAGCACGCGCCATGATTTTACGCACGAAGCTATGGGCATGGGTAATGCTATAAATCCACGATAAGCGCAGCACGAGGGCTTTGGCACCACTTTCCAGCACTGCGTGTTCGCCTGCTAATTTGCTCGCGCCATAGTGATTGAGTGGATTCGTATCATCGCGCTCCGTGTAGGGTGTTGGCTTCTGACCGTCAAACACATAGTCGGTCGAGGTGTGGATGATGGGCACACGATGTGTATTGCACCATGCGGCGATTGCTTTAGGTGCATGCGAATTGACGGTCATTGCCAAGTCTTTATCAACTTCAGCCTGTTCAACATTGGTATAAGCCGCGAGGTTGATGATGAAGTCAGGATTGAAGCCCGCGGCCATGGTATCGAGTGTTTTTTCGATAGTACTAAGTTGCGTGAAGTCAAATACGTCTTTGGTAATTGCCAACCCATCGTCGCCAAGCATGGGCATTAGCGCATGCCCTACTTGGCCGCGTGCGCCTAGCACAATGGCCCTCATTGGCCGCGCACCGCTTGGCTATGCTTGATCATCGCCTCTGCCCATTCGGGGTGGTTCAGATACCATAAAATCGTGGTTTTGATACCTTCTTCAAACGGAACTTCTGGCATGAATTTGATGGCTTTATGCGACGCCTCAACATCCAATGCATAGCGGAAATCATGACCCAGTCGGTCTTCCACGAAGGTGATGAGTTTGAGATAGTCACCGCCTTGTTTGGCATCTGCCAACCACACGCAGAGCGCTTTTACGAGCGTTATATTTTCCATCTCGATACCGCTACCGAGCAGGTAAATGCCGCCCGATTCGCCATTCTTGAGCGCTGCGAATACGCCACGTGCATGGTCGTCGACATGAATCCATTCGCGTTTTTGTTTACCTTGTCCGTACACAGGCAGCTTGTCGCCTTTGAGCGCATTGGTCAGCATTCGCGGAATGAGTTTTTCAGGGTGCTGGCGTGGGCCATAATTATTGCAGCAGCGCGTAATGACCGTGTTCAGTCCGTGCGTGTGATGCCATGACAGCACCAACAAATCCGCCGCTGCTTTGGAAGCGGCATAAGGCGAGTTAGGCTGGATTGGTGAATCGACTTTGAATTTTCCTGTCTCACCAAGTGCGCCATAGACTTCATCGGTCGAGACTTGCAGGTAGCGGAAATTGTTACGCTCTGCTTCAGGCAGACTGGCGACATAATTGCGAGATACTTCAAGCAATGTGTGTGTGCCAACCACATTGGTGTGAATGAATGGCGCGGAACCTGCGATGGAGTTATCAACGTGCGATTCGGCAGCCGCGTGAATCACCGCCTCGAATTTATGGGCGGCGAATAGCTCGCTCACCGTTGCAGCGTCACGAATATCACCCACCACGAGCGCGTAACTTCCGGCCCAGTCTTGATGATTGATCCATGTTAGATTCTGTGGGTGGCCTGCATAGGTTAGCTTATCGAGCACGACCGCGTGATAGCCACGACGCACTGCCTCGGCCACGAGTGCAGAACCAATAAAGCCCGCGCCACCAGTAATCAAGATGGTGGGTTGTGTGGATGAATATGACATGCGTTATTCTTAAGGTGCTTCGAAGGTGATGGGAATCAGAAACTCAATCAAGTTACCCGCAGGATAATTTTCTGGCACGGCTGGTACTGGATTAGCACGGCGAATCATATCAATCGCTGCTGAATTCAACACCGCTACACCAGAAGATTCTTCGAGCGCGTAATAGCGCACATAGCCTTGGCGGTCGATGCGGATGCGCAGCACCGCCCTACCCTCGCGCCCACGCGCAGAAGCTGGGTAAATCTTGTGTTGCCCTATCCATGACGAAATCACTTTTTCGTAATTCGCTCGTACTTGTTGCTCTGCGCTCATACCGCTTGTTTGCTCGCCCACCGCAGAGACTGCGTCTGACTTGGCAAAGGTATTTCGTGCTTGCGTACGAAGCGTGTCAATTTCCTGTGAAGGTGCAGCACCACGTTCGCGCACATATTGTTGTGGGCTATCTGCAATCGCTGGCTTTTTTTCATCTTTGGTGATGGCGTTAATTGGTAGCATCAAAAAATCAAGTAGTGAGGATTCTTCTTTCTTGGGTACTGGCTGAGCTATTTTTTGCTGAGCGGCCGCGAATTGATTTTCTTGCGGCATCTGGCGCTGCAAGGGTTGTGTTGCTGTCGGCGCTGGAAGCGGCTTGCTTTCTACCGTTGGCACTTCTGCTTTAGGAGCGTTGGTTTTTACCACGGATTTTTCGGTCGTCGCAGGCTTCCATGTTGGTAGCTTGGCAGGCGGTTTTGCCGCTGGTTTAGCAACAGGCTTGGGGGCAATGGCCTGTTTCACTGGAGCAGGCTTAGCTTCAGGAATAAATTTGGGTTGCGCAGCAACGGGTGGGCGAAACGCTTGGATACGTTGATTTTCACCAATCTTGAAGGAAAGTGAATGCACCGGAATATTCGTGATTTTTTCCTCTGGCATCAGGTTCGTAAACCCAAGCACGAGCGCGTGGATAATAAGCGCCAGTAAGAGCATCTTATGAAAATCGATGCCGCTTAGATAGGTATTTTTCCCCATGGAGTGATGGGTTGGTAGCAGCGTCATACTACGCGGATTGGGTTGTATATCGCGCCATGTCATAGGCTGCTGGACTCCGTAATGAGTGAGAGATTGATGCCGCCCGCATCGCGAATCATCTGCATCAGGTCGACAAGCTTATTAGCTTCCAACGCTGCATCTGCTTTGATGGTGACCACCCGTTCAGGATTCAGTGCGAGTTGGTTTTTGAGTTCTGCCAACACCTCACTTTGCGCGCGCATTTCGTCGTTGATGATGATTTCATCATGGCGCCCGAGCATAATTTCAATCGGCCCCTCGTCAATCATTTGACCTGAATCTGCCATAGGTAAATTCACATCAATGATTTGAATTTTCTCTAAATGCCCCGCAATCATGAAGAATAAAATCAAAACGAACATAATCGAAATCAGCGAGATGAAGCTGATTGGGCGCGGTGTGCGCACGGTTCTGGCGAATTCGAAACTCATGCTGCTTTATCCACTTGTACGTTACGTCCACCACTCAGATAGACCAAGTCCATGAGGCTTACCAGCTGCTGAACACTTACACCCGGTGTGCTGAGTATCGCAATGCGCGTATCGGGATCGCGTGCGATGGCTTCCACCAACTCATCATTGAGTTGTGTGGCGTTCACGTACACATCATTAATGGTGACATGGCCCGTTGCCATAATACGTAGGCTCATCACGTCTTTGTCGGAAGCGACGGCAGCATCTTTACTGGGCAAGGAAAGTTCGAGGGATTCAGAAGCCGTGAAACTCGTCGTCATCATGAAGAAAATCACCAGCATGAAAATGATATCCACCAACGAGGTGAGATTCATGTGTAGTGCTTTTCGCGGTTGGCGCTGGATGTCCATCGCCCTCTCCTAGAACTTATTGTAGCTTGGGCTCAGCAGGCGCAGTACGCTGGAGCTTTGTGGCGCACCGCGCGACGTTGCAGATTCAACGGTTTTCTCGCTCAGCAACTCCATTTGCTCGCGTTGCTTCTTATCTTTCTCGGTTTTTTCACGTTCCGTCCGTTGTGCGGTTTGCTGTGCATTGCTGTTTGCAACGGCGGCAGCCATCATGGCGGTCGCTTTTTGCTGATCTTCAATCAAGCGGCGGCGCACGTTCTCTAACTCGATTGCCTCGCGTTTTTCTTGCTCTTTTTCATTCTTGATGAAGCTATCTTCGAGCGCCAGAATCTGCACGGTGACATCACGCATGATGGCGCGAACGCGCTCAATCTGTGCATCGATGATGTAATAGGCAGCCAATGCAGGAACGGCAACAAGCAAGCCACCAACGGTGGTAATTAGCGCTTCCCAAATACCGCCTGCAAGCATGGAAGGGTCAATACGCGAGCCCGCTTGCGAGAGCTTGCTAAAGGACGCAATCATCCCAATCACCGTACCCGTCAGCCCCAGTAGTGGTGAAATGGTGGAAACCACTTCAAGCGAGCGCATGTGTGATTCGAGATAACGTAACTCTCCTGCGCCGACACGGGCAATTTCAGCCTCGCGCGATTTCACGCTCATATCGCGGTTCATGATACAGTCAACGGAAACGCGCATGATGCGTGCTACAGGGCCACGCTCTTTTTCTAGCAATTTGCTGGCATCGGTCATTTCGCCGCGCTTGACGAATAACATCACCGGATCGACAAAACGCGTATTAAACATATGCGCGTTCGTGAACTGGTACGCCTTGTAAAACAGGATCGCGAGTGTGTAGACCGAGAGGGCGACGATAAGGTACATGACCCATCCGCCCTTGACGAATATCAACTCAACCATATGCTTTGCCGTTTTGTTTTATTATTGAACCCGTACGCTAGCGTAAACAGGGCACAGAGTCTATCATTCCGTTAGGTTTTCCACAGGCTGTGGATAGGACTATTAGGCCAACTTTCGCGCCTCTTCGGGCAGCATAATGGGGATGCCATCTCGAATAGGATAGGCCAGACCCGCTGCATTTGAAATCAACTCCTGCGCCTTTTCATCATACACCAGAGCACCCTTACTCACTGGGCATACGAGCAATTCAAGAAGCGTGCTATCGGGCTTGGCGGTGTGCATAGCCCAGACACATAGAATAATCTGCTGATAAATCAATCTGTAAGAAGCACTTGCAATTTCATTTTGCTTGCGTATGTTACGCAGCCTCACGTGAGCGGGCGTAGCTCAGTGGTAGAGTGTCACCTTGCCAAGGTGAATGTCGAGAGTTCGAATCTCTTCGCCCGCTCCATGAAAAAAGGCTCCCATAAGGAGTCTTTTTTTATGGAATGAGTGAAGGGTTGATGAGAACTCTCATTCGACAAAACGTCAGGAGACGTTTTGGACGGCGCAGCCGCCCGAAGGGTGGAGGCCAGTAGGCCGACATCCATCTCTTCGCCCGCTCCATTCTCTCTCTTTATCGACTCACTCTTAGATTCGACAGCGAATCGCCAATCGCTTTGAATGCTGCGCTCAAGTCTTCAGGGGTGGGCGAGTTGAAGAAGTAATCAGGATTGGATGCACAGGCTCGCAGCAGATTCTCAATGTTTGCACCCGGTGCATCAAACGCCACTGTATATACGAGAATATTTTCCTGCTTCATCGATTCACAGACTTGTGACAAGCGTGTATCCAAACGCCGCGCTGCGGTTGTTTGATTCGTCGTTCCCAAGCGATTATCGGTGATGTAGCCGTATGAGGTGCGTGTGGTGTTACTATAGACGTTCTCACCGTCCGTCATAATAATCACGGCTTTATTCATAAGTGGTGTATCGTAATCGAGCGGTAGATTATTCGTATCCATGCTTCCGCCCCACAGACCACGCCAACGCGGCGAAAGCATACGCCACCCCCACACTGCGCCAACGTTCACGTGTGTATTGCCGTTTGTAGTGAGATTAGCAATCGAATTATCAAGCGTGGTACGACTCGTCGTCATGGGCGTTAACCGATTAGTGGTACAATGCTTATTAGGCCCCAATCCATACCCAATACCAGAGCGCAGGTTGCCGCTATTTGTCAGCCAATCATTCGTGTAGTTACCGCTATTGGTGTCTGCCCAAAAGAAAGCACGGAATGGCTCAACCGATGGCGGATCATCCGTCACGTCGCGGCCATTAAAACGTTCCTCTACGCAGCCCGCCCAAGTAACCCCTCGCCAATTCAGTGTTGCCCAGTGGGTCGGATCACGCCATGTAGTACGCGTATTACCGACATTGACGTTCTGCGAGAATGGCACAATACCAACATATAAATCCTCCGGATTTACTTCGTCACCATAGAGAATGCCGATGAGTTCGTGAGCAGCCTCTTTAAGCGCATTAATTTTGCTACAGGGAGTACACATCGAACCGGTCGTATCGAGGACTAGCACCACTTCAAGTCCTTTGGTCTGGCGGGTGATTTCAGAGGTGGCGCGAACTGTGATCGTATCAAACCCCATCACTTGCATGATACGTACCGGTACCACCGCCTCGGCCGAGAGTGAAATCACCGTATTATCCTCACTGACATTCGCAATCAGTTCCGTCACTTCAGAACCAAGATATCTATCAGGAAAATTGGCATCGAAATATTTTTGCACTTCGGCTTGCACATCTTGCGTATTGATATTGGAGCCTGCGGCGAGCCCCGCTGCATCCAATGCGCTAGACAATTTTGATTGTACGAGTTGCGCCCGCCCCGTATCAACAGCAGCTCCTGTCATTCCCACTAACATAATAATACTTAATGCCATGAGTGGCATGACGGCGCCTGATGTATGATTCAGCCATTGCTTACACATAAGCTACCTCCCTATTGGGGTGCAGTTGTCAGTGCACCTAAACGCGGTTTGAATACCGCCACTTTATACATATCCGTTTCTTCGTAGAGCCCTTGCGCTGAAAACATTGGGTTATAGCGGTAAAATACTTCTGCCACGATGACGTTATCGCGTTCATTAATCACAAGACCTTCAGGTAACTGAGCGATTGCGCCATCGCCCAAACCAATATGGCTAATCGCTACATGGTCCGGCGGATAGACCCAGCGAATACGCTGTACATCGCCCGGGTCACGCTCGACAGAAGTGACAAGCACCTCTCCAAGACCATCAAATACAAATGGCTGCATTACCTGTTGAGCAGCTAATAAATATTCATCCATCTGACTTCTTGGTGGGGTCGACGTTGCCTGCGATACAATATCAGCCGTGATATAGGCTACTTTTTCGACTTTCTGATTGACTAGTACCATGCGCGACAACTCGAATCCTCCTAGTAAAAGCAGCATGAAGAAACCAGAAGCGATGGCAAACTCTGTCACCGCTATCCCTGATTCATCCTGCCACCATCTTTTCCATCGTTGCATTAAAAGGGCTCATTTCTAACAACTGCACGCGCCGTGAGTACGATGACGGGATCTTCATCAGGATCCAGATTATCATCGCCAAAAAACGCGCTCGCAATTGGCGTCAATAATGTCCACGGATATTGTACTGTGTAGACGACTACATCCCCAGCATTTCCTAATCCTGCAAGCCCCATATCCGCATCCCACTGACCATTACCGTTGGAATCAATATAGGCCTCTGTAGGGTCTTTGCTGCCATTGCCATTACTATCCGTATAGGGTTCGGGTTGGTTGATGTCGCCAAAACCGCCACCATACGCCATGGAATCAATATCGATGAGTTCCGCGTCGAGTAACCCACCAGCACGTTGGTCAATCATGGCACGAATCGTCTCTTCGCGCGTGGCGCCTGTTGTTGCAAATCCCGTTTTACCTAAGCGCGAGGCATTGAATGTCGCGCTTTCCAAAATATTTTGCACAAACATCATCATCGCTGCTTCGATGACGCCCATCATGAAGAGTGCGAGCACAGGTGCAACGAATGCAAATTCGAGTGCTGTCACGCCGTCAGTATTCGTGCGAAACCGGTTTAAGAAGCGCATGGATCACCTCGACTTGTAGTATAGACAAGCGCACAGCTTACGTCACGTTAAATCATTCACAATGCATTGATATTGATGGATATTTTAATGGTGTTTCGCTCAAATTGTACCTATTTTGCACGCTTGTTTTCTACGTCTAATATCGTTAGGTTATAGGTCATTCACACGAGGTCATTATGCGCACACATCTTCGTTTACTCTGTACCGTTTCACTTTTAGCGCTCGCCGCGTGTGATGGTACGATGGAAGTTACAAAAGGACCCGTTGATCTTGCGGCACTTGGGCCACTTCCTGCGCGCGAATTACTCGCCATTGAATCGGGCAATCAATCCTTACGCGCGGGAGAGAAAGCACAAGCAGAAGACTCGTACCGCAAAGCGATTGCACTTTCAAAGGGCCACGTGGATGCGCACATCATGTTAGCGCGATTGCTCGCTAATCAAGGGCGCATTGCCGAGGCACAAAAAATTGTGCAGGACGGGTTGGTGTGGCAGCCCGAACAACCTGATTTGAATCTGATGCTGGGTAAATATCTGCTGTCGCAAGGGCATTATGCGCAAGCGCAAAGCGTATTTGAGAATGGTATGATTGCGATGCCGCGCAACATCGACTTGCTGACAGGCAAAGGGATTGCGATGGATATGCAGGGTGACCACATCGGTGCACAACTCACGTACAAAGAAGCGCTCACCTATAACCCACGTGAGCAGGCAAGCTTTGTGAAGAATAATTTGGGGCTTTCCTATCTGTTTAATAACGAAGCGAAGGAAGCCGTCGCATTACTGGAGCCGCTCACCAAAGAAAAAGATGTTTCGGCGGTCACTAAATATAATCTTGCCTTGGCTTACGCCTTGCTGAAGGAAGATAAAAAAGCCAAAGAACTTCTTGGTGACGACTACGACGCAGACAAGCAGAAAGAAGCGCTTGAGAGCTTACAGGCGTATTACGCGGCCAAGAAAAAAGGTGACGAAGCAGCGACACCACCAACGCTTCCAGTTCAAAAGCAGTAAGTGGTGGATTGACTGATAGTGAATCTACTCTTCACCTTCCACCTTTCACAGCCTACCGACTCGTCGTATCCAGTACCTGAATAATCGCAGGCGCCATCACAATCACGAATAAGGTTGGTAGAATAAATACAATCATTGGCACCGTCATCATTGCAGGGAGTCTTGCCGCTTTTTGCTCGGCGCGTAACATGCGTTCGGTACGGAATTCTTTCGAGAGCACACGTAGCGCCTGAGAAATTGGCGTACCGTATTTGTCGGTCTGAACGATGACGTTCACGAAGCCACGAATCTCTGGTAAATCTACGCGATCAGCGAGGTTCTTGAGCGCCACTTGACGGTCAGGCAGAAATCCCAACTCCACAGACGTAAGGCTTAACTCTTCGGCAATCTCTGGGTAGGTGCGGCCAAGCTCTTTCGACACACGGTCTAATGCAGCGGCTAAACTTAAACCTGCTTCAGCACAAATCATCATAAGATCCAGCGCGTCCGGCAAGCCTTTTTGAATCGCGTAATAACGCTTGTCGCGCTTATTGCGGATGATGATGTCCGGTAGCGACGAGCCAAAATACGCGATACCGAGTACAATCAGCCATTTCCATGCTTTCTTCGCTTCAAAGGGCGCTGCCCAATTGATTTTCGCAAGAAGAAGGCCAAGTGCCAGCGCTGCAAAAGGCGCTACTAATTTAGCGAACGCATAGATAATAACCGCGTCTTTGCTACGAAAACCTGCGCGTGTCATGCGTTTTTGCAATTCACCCATTTGGTGCTGCTGTGTTAATTTTAATTGTGCAACGACGTTACGAATAAATTCGATGCCGCTTTGTGATTTCATTTTTTTGCGGCGCGTTGGCCCAATCAGCCCAGACTTGAGTTCGGCGCGCCGCTGGGCAATCGCTTTAAGGCGCGGCCCCATACGGTCACGTTCCATGAATAGCTGCCCGATGGAATAGACCAGTAAAAACACGGTTGCCATGGCCGTGAAAATCAGCACGTCATCAAGGGTCAACCCGATGGGCAGTAACGCTTCGAT
>JBMOEL010000007.1:0-28897 GCA_049314715.1 Rickettsiales bacterium | reverse complement strand
CGGCAGCTTCCCAAGCTGCATACGAGGGTTCGATTCCCTTCACCCGCTCCACTTATTGAAAGGAGTCCCACATGTCCGTACTCAACGAATTCAAAGCATTCATCGCCAAAGGCAACGTACTCGACATGGCGGTGGGTATCATCATCGGCGCGGCATTCACGGCGATTGTCGGCTCACTCGTGTCCGACATCATTAACCCCATCATCGGCATGTTCATCGGCGGTATCGACTTCTCGAACTACTATTTCGACCTCTCCATGGGCGAATATGGCTCGCTCGATGAGGCGAAAAAAGCTGGCGCACCACTCATCATGTATGGCCTGTTCATCAACGCCATCATCAAATTCTTGATTGTCGCGTTCGTCGTGTTCATTCTGGTGAAGAACGTGAACAAGCTGAAAGAGAAGCTGGTGAAGGCCGAAGCCGCAGCGCCCACACCAACGCCAGAAGACGTGCTATTGTTGCGCGAAATCCGCGACGCGCTGAAGAAGTAATGACGCATAAAAAACCCAATTTGCCGCAGAAAATGTGCGCGGCATGTGGGCGCCCGTTCAGCTGGCGCAAAAAATGGGAACGAGTGTGGGAGCAGGTAAAATACTGCTCGCAGCGCTGTAAGTTAGCCCGCAACCAATAGCGGCTTGACGAAGTAGATAAGCCCGACCGCAATCACAAAGCTATAAAACAACACGGCGGGAACCGCGATGCGTAGTGCCTTATCCTTTTTCACATCTTCAGGATTAGTGAGGTCGAGCGACTTGCGCTTGGCCATCAGCTTCTGCGCAACATACACGTCCGTGATCACAATGACGATGATGACAAAGTAGATAATAAATTCCATTAGTTTGCTCCATGAGGCGCAGGTCTGCGATCGCGCTCCATGATGACAAGGAATGCCTCCCGCGACCAGAAGAGCAGCATGCGCCGCGTCTCGCGCACAATCTCAATGACCTTCCAACCCTGCAACGCATGCTCGTTGAGCGACTTGGTGAACTTGTCAGGGTCAATCTTCGACTGGCCAAGGAACAACGACCCCAGCAGCGACTCTTGATAAACGTAGGCTTTATATTCTTTCATATGATTTCTCCTCGTGCGCGCCACCAGATTTAGCGCATGAATAGTGCTGCGTCCAGCCCCTCATGTGCGATGCGCCGTGAACCACGCAGCCACTTCGCACATCACGGTTTCATTCTCGCGCATCAAGCCATGCCCACCATTGGGGAATTCGATATATTTCACGCTGCGCCCCAGCGCGCTGAGCGCTTCATGCATGCGCCGCGCATGCACCACACCCACTTTGGTGTCTGCATCCCCATGCAGCAACAGCAATGGCACGGTGATTTTCTCTGGCCAACACAGTGCCGAGCGTTCGCGCAGCAATGCCTTACGATTCTCAGGCGTGTAATGCGGCACGAGTTGCGCATAGACCTTTTCTTCCATCTCTGGCCGCGCCAGCGACGACTCAAATAAATCGGCCACGCCCGCACCAATGGCGGCCGCCGTAATCGGCGCGCCTTCGGCTATCGCACGATACGTCATCATCCCCCCGCGTGACCAGCCCAGCATGAAGATATTCTTCCCGTCCCACCATGGCTGCTGCTGGCCAATCTCAATCAGGCGCAGCACGTCATTCACATCCGCACCGCCAAATTCCTCGCGGCCTTCGCTGCCCATATTACCACGGTAATTACTGGCCAACACCCCGCCGCGTAAGCTGCGCGCCATCGGCAAAAGCAGGTTGATAATTTGCGCCGCCGACAAGCCACCAAAATCGCGGTTGCCACCACGATTGTAAACAATCAGTGGCGCCTTCTCGCCCGCCGCAAACTCGGGCAGCACCTCGAGCCCCGTGACCTTCAACCCATCGCTCAGGTAGGTGATGGACGACACCGCAACATCCGTTGCTGCCTCCAACCGCGCCACATATTTTTGGTAAATCTCGTCATTCATTGCCCCGCGCACCGTCTTTTCCACCTCAGCAAATGGCGGGATGATGTAGGGAGTTTTGGTGAAGGTCATAGTATTAGGTTAGGTTGTGTTTAAAAACTCATCCGCGATTCTTGATACACGCAGGCTTTGTATGTTTTTATGCGATCTCCGATTGATAGCAAGTATATTGACACGATGTATGCATAACAACGATTGCGATTAAGTAGATTATAAAACACTATCTTCATATAATTGTCATACATTTACTTCATGTAATGTTTATACTTAGTACTTGAATAAGAGGGGTAAAAATGATGCAACCACAGAATCCAACTAGTGAAATATACAGTAAAGGGCGCGTAGAAGGAGCACTCAACTTAAATACAGTAACACCAGCTCAATGTGCAAAAGCCATAAGTATTTTGTTCAAAAAAGAATTTAGGGATTATCTGGGCGCCCCCAACATAGAACCTCCTATTAATGATAAGGATAAACCCTTTTCAAGCCTTAAATATGGAACCGAAAGTGACGGGCCAAGGGTTCAATTGAAAATCAGCGTCAAAGACCGAAACAGACCAGAGGACGCAGGGTCCGAATTCTCACCGGACGACAGATTACAAGAATTATTTTCTCAATCTGTTGCAGCACAAAGTTTTGTTTATGGCTCATTATGCGGACAACTATCTGAAAGTGATTTTAGCTGCACAAGGTATGGGAACTATTATGGTGCAACATTCCCATCTCATGAACCACTAGTTGATGCGATTAACCAACTGGCTGAGAAACGTGGTCTGGTGGCTGAAATCAGGGAAGCTGTCGCAGAAAAATCTATTCCTCAATACTAAGAATGCTTAAACTTTTTTGAGTTTTCAAAATGCAACATGTCATTCTTCTAAATAATATCGCTGGTTTTGCGTAAGGGCTAACTCACCTTCTTATAAATCTCGCTTCCCTCAGCCTTGAACTTTTCGCTCATTTCGGCCATGCCTGCGTCGGCGGCTTCTGCAGCAACGGGTGCAGCATTATTCGCCACTTTCGCAAACTCACGCACCTCTTGCGAAATTTTCATGCTGCAGAATTTGGGCCCGCACATGCTGCAAAAATGCGCCACCTTTGCGCCGTCGGCGGGCAAGGTTTCGTCGTGATAGGCGCGTGCTGTGTCGGGGTCTAAACTCAAATTAAACTGATCCTCCCACCTAAACTCAAAACGCGCGCGGCTTAACGCGTCGTCACGGTTTTGGGTGCTGGGGTGCCCCTTCGCCAAATCGGCGGCGTGTGCCGCAATTTTATAGGCAATCACGCCTTCTTTCACATCGTCACGGTCGGGCAAACCAAGGTGTTCTTTCGGCGTCACGTAGCACAACATCGCCGTGCCGAACCACCCAATCATCGCCGCGCCAATCGCGCTGGTGATATGGTCATAACCCGGTGCAATATCGGTGGTCAGCGGCCCAAGCGTATAGAACGGCGCTTCGTGGCAGGCCTCAAGTTGCTTATCCATATTCTCTTTGATTTTGTGCATCGGCACGTGGCCGGGGCCTTCAATCATCACTTGGCAATCATGCTTCCACGCCACTTTGGTGAGTTCACCCAATGTTTTCAGCTCCGCAAATTGTGCGGCATCATTCGCGTCCGCAATCGACCCTGGGCGCAAACCATCACCCAGTGAGAAGCTCACGTCATAGGCTTTCATGATTTCGCAGATTTCTTCGAAATGCGTGTAGGTGAAGTTTTCCTTATGGTGCGCAATACACCATTTCGCGTGAATCGAACCGCCGCGCGAGACAATGCCCGTCACGCGCTTTTCGGTGAGCGGCACAAACGGCAAGCGCACACCCGCGTGAATGGTGAAATAATCCACGCCCTGCTCGGCTTGCTCAATCAGCGTGTCGCGGAAAATTTCCCATGTCAGGTCTTCAGCAATACCACCGACTTTTTCCAGCGCCTGATAAATCGGCACCGTGCCCACAGGCACCGCCGCGTTACGCAAAATCCATTCGCGCGTCGCGTGAATGTTTTTGCCCGTCGATAAATCCATAATCGTGTCGGCACCCCAACGCGTCGCCCACACCATTTTCTCAACTTCTTCGGCGATGCTCGAGGTAATCGCCGAGTTACCGATATTGCCGTTAATTTTCACCTTGAAACCGCGGCCAATAATCATCGGCTCCAACTCAGGGTGGTTGATATTCGCGGGGATAATCGCACGCCCCCGCGCCACTTCGTCACGAACAAATTCGGGCGTGATATGCGAGTTGCCGCCTTCATTTTCGCGAATGGCGATATATTCCATTTCAGGGGTGATGATGCCCTTTTTCGCATAATGCATTTGCGTGACGTTGCTGCCTGCTTTGGCGCGCAACGGCTTGCGCACGAGGTTCGGGAATTCCATCACCTCAATTTTCTGGTGCGACTTATAGCCGTTATCTTCCGGCTTGGTGCTGCGGCCTTCATAACGCTCCACATCCCCGCGCCCCTCAATCCACCCCTGACGCAGGGTCTTAAGACCCTTCGTGATGTCGATTTTCGTATCCTTATCCGTATAAGGCCCCGAGCAGTCATAGACCGTGAGCGGCGCTTCGCCCGATGTTTCGGCGAGCACAATTTCACGCATCGCTACTTTCACATCACCCAAGCGTTCGCTGCCCGCAACATAACGTTTACGCGAACCCGTCAATCCGCCCACGGTCACACCGAAGGGCTGAGATGCGTCGAGCGGTGGGGGATTCTTGAGAACAGTTTTTTTGGTAGCAGTTGCTTGCGACATGGGTTCCTCGTAGAGTCAGAAATGATGAAACAACGTTCTAGCAGTAGAAAAACAGCGCCGCAAATAAAACCGAGTGAAATTCTTGGTTTCCACAGGGCACTTGATATCTGGTATCAGCTGCATGGCCGCCACGACCTACCATGGCGCACGACGCCGGATGCCTACCATATTTGGGTCAGTGAGGTGATGTTGCAGCAAACGCAGGTCGCCACCGTGCGTGACCGCTATTATGGCCAGTTCCTGCGCCAATTCCCGACCGTCAGCGCGCTTGCCCGCGCACCACTGCCCAAACTGCTCAAAGCGTGGGAAGGCATGGGCTATTATCGCCGCGCGGTGAATTTGCACAAAGCCGCACAGCAGACCGCACCTGCATTGCCCGACAACTTCGAAGCACTCATCGAACTCCCAGGCATTGGCAAGAATACCGCGCACGCAATATTGGCATTCGCCTATAAAAAGCCCTACCCCGTGCTAGAAGCGAATGTGAAACGTGTGGTCGCGCGTATCTTCGCTCAGAAAAATGACAAAGATTTATGGGAGTATGCAGAGCGATTATTGAATCGCGAAAACCCCTTCGATTATAATCAGGCGATGATGGATGTGGGGTCGATGATTTGCACACCCAAAGCACCCAAATGCAAAGAATGTCCCGCCATGCAGATATGTAAAGGTCGCACGAACCCCACCGCCTACCCTGCGGCAAAGGTAAAGAAATCCATTCCAACGAAAAAACTCTTTATTCTCGTAAGGCAGGACAGTAAGGGCCGACTATTTTTGGAAGCGCGCGATACAAAATTGCTTGGCGGCCTCTACGGGTTTGAACAAGTCGGCACAGCGCCAAAAAATGCCAAAAAAATCGGCAAATTGGCGCATATCTACTCGCATTTCAAAGTAGAAGCAGAGGTTGTGTTGGTCAAAACTGCTGCCAGCAACAGCCCCAACTGGCACACAAAAGACGCACTGCAAAAATTGCCCTTATCAAAACTGGATTGGAAAGTATTAGAGTTGATTGACGCAGCACAACCAGCGCGCTAGTGTCGGCAACAATAACAATATCTATCGCATGGGAGAGTCTAATGGCTAAATCCGCAGCTAAGCTGAAGTCTGGTAAATCCAACAAGGTTAAATCCAAGAAAAAAGTGGCGCTGAATCTGCCGCCACAACGTCCGAAACTCTCCAACAAGAAACCTGTTGATCAAGCCTCACGTTTCAAAAAAACTGGCTCGGCGACTCTCAAAATCAATAATGGCGCGCCTGTAGAATTCCCGATTTACAAAGCGGTTGAGGGCCCTTCGGTCATCGACATTACTAAGCTCTACGGCCAAACAGGCCACTTCACCTATGATCCTGGTTTCCTTTCGACCGCATCCTGCGACTCAGAAATCACCTATATTGACGGCGACAAGGGTATTTTGCGTTATCGCGGCTATGATATCGCCGACCTCGCCGCCAAGTCTGACTTCTTGGAGACTTCATACCTCCTACTCTACGGCGATTTGCCAAACAAAAAACAAAAGGAATGGTTCGACTACCGCATCACGCATCACACCATGGTGCATGAGCAGTTGCAGTTCCTTTATCGCGGCTTCCCGCGCCGCGCACACCCAATGGCCATCATGGTGGGCGCTGTTGCATCACTCAGCGCGTTTTATCATGACTCACTCGATATCCATAACGCCGAAGAGCGTGAGCTTGCAGCATTGCGCCTGATTGCAAAAATGCCAACGCTTGCCGCGATGTGCTATAAATATTCGATTGGTCACCCATTCGTTTACCCACGCAACGAGCTCGGCTTCTGCGAAAACTTCCTGCATATGATGTTCGCAACCCCAGCCGAGCCTTATGTCGTCAACCCCGTCATTGCGAATGCGATGGAGAAGATCTTCATCCTTCACGCAGACCATGAACAGAACGCTTCCACTTCCACGGTGCGTTTGTCTGGCTCATCGGGCGCGAATCCATTCGCATGTATCGGCGCGGGTATCGCATCACTTTGGGGTCCGGCACATGGTGGCGCAAATGAAGCAGTGATTAATCAACTGCAAGAAATTGGCGATGTGAAAAACATCCCGCATTTCATCAAACGCGCTAAGGACAAGTCCGACCCATTCCGTTTGATGGGCTTTGGTCACCGCGTATACAAAAACTATGACCCACGCGCAGCCGTGCTTCGCAAGTCTTGCCACGAAGTGCTTGAGGCACTCGGTCAAGAGAACGAGCCCCTGCTCAAAATCGCGATGGAGCTTGAGAAAATCGCACTGAATGACGAGTACTTCATCGAGCGCAAACTCTACCCGAACGTCGATTTCTACTCGGGCATCATTTACCGCGCATTGGGCATTCCAACCCCTATCTTCACGGTACTTTTTGCGGTGGCGCGTGTGGCGGGTTGGGTTGCACAGTGGAAAGAGATGATCGAGGATCCAGCAATGAAAATCGGTCGCCCTCGCCAACTCTTCTTGGGTGAAGCACCACGCAAGTTCATCATGCTAGATAAGCGCTAATCTGTAGCGTGACGCATAAAGAAAAAGGGCGCATAAAAATGCGCCCTTTTTTATGACTAGAAATGTCGATTACTCGTTCAAAAGCGTCAGCAAATTGCCCGACAAACGGTTAGTTTGTGCCAGCAATGAAATCGACGCTTGCTGTTGCACGCGCGCTTGTGCCGACTCGGTCGAGAGTGCAGCAATATCCGCATCCGCCAACTCTGCACGGGCAGCTTCTTGGTTCTGAATGGCGGTTTCAATTGTCGCCGCTGCGAAATCAAGGCCCTGTTGAAACGCACCAATGTCCGCGCGGGTTGTGGTCACGCTATTGCGTGCTGCTTGTACCGAAGCAAGCGCTGCTTGCGCACCGGCCGCCGTTGAAATATCTGGCGTAGTGCCACCAAACAAATTGCTGCTCGATAGGCCACCAATCGTTAGGCTGACTTGGTCTCCAGCATCACCCCCGATTTGGAAATTGAGGCCAGAAGCCAACGAACCATCCAGCAAGTTGGTGCTATTAAAACGCGTACTCCCCGAGATACGGTCAATCTCTTGGGTGAGGGCTTGGAATTCCTGATTGAGCGCGCCACGATCCGCGTCCGAAAGCGTACCGTTATTCGCCTGTACGGCCAAGGCATTCAAACGGTCTAGCGCATTGCCGATTTGATCCGCACCACCATCCGCCACTTGCAGTAGACTAGATGCCTGCGAGATATTGAGGCTCGCATTACGCAGGCCGGATGTCTGAGTTTGCAAGCTGGTTGCGGTCGCAAGCGCCGCCACGTCCGTGCTCGCACTCACTAGTCGATTGCCACTAACAATCTGGCTAATCGCTGTCGCGACACGCGTATTTTGTTGATTCAAGCTTCGCTGAATTCCTGCCGCAAGGGCAGTCAAATTACTGACCGTCATGGTACTAGCTCCATCCAAGTTTAGGCTACATGCTAAACAATTTTTACCCCGAATCTTCTGTCCGAGGGTGGCAATGCTTGCACATTACCAACGCTTCGTATTATAGGTCATGTAGGAAAAAAAACAAGTAAGAAAGAACCCGCATGTTGAATCCCTTTATCAATCTCATCGGCAATCTGATTTCGCTCATTAATATCGCGCTGATTGTCTGGATGGTGCTGAGTTTGCTGATGAATCTCGATATTATCAACCGCCATAATCAGTTGATTCAACGCCTCTACTTCACGCTAGGAAAGCTCTTTGAGCCACTCCTGCGCCCGATTCGCAAGCTACTTGGCCGTGTCCTGCCCGATATTGGCGGCATCGACCTCAGCCCGATTGTGCTCATCCTGCTACTGCACTTCCTGAACGACGCGCTTTATAGCTGGTTCTACACGATTTAGCGATAATCACTATCTGCCAATAATATCACCAACAGGACGAATGGCTGCATTTATTGGCTGTTTTTCTTCGGGCAATAGGTCTTCAACCGCCAAATTAAGGACGCGGCTTCGCGCTTCTGGCACTCCCGCCGAACCCATTGATGTTTGAGGTATATCCATATTGTTCGCTATTTTCACAAGCGCACTAAGCAAATCTCTATCTCTTACCCCAGCACGCATAGCGATGATATCAGCCTCTACTTCTTCTTGAATATCTGCACCATTCTCGTCTGCTGCATGATTGTGAGCGTGATCCGAGAAAATATGTCCATACTCATGCGCCATTACAGCCGTCAGTTCTTCGTGAGTTAATCTCCAACGAGGGCCTATAGGATTTAGCAATTCTTCGCCGATTACTACAACATTTCCTATACCTTCAATCGGAGCTGCTGCAGCGCCTCTTGTACTAAAATTCCGTGCACCTCCACGCACAACAAAAATTCGCGGCGGTGGATCGAGAGGCAACATTCTGTTGGCCTCTCTAACAGCCGCATAAAGAGCTGGATGATTTGTGGTATTCAACTCAACCACATTATCATTATTAGCTGCACCAAAGAAACTTGCCACCCTATCAATCACATGGCTGGATTCCATCAAAGATGCACCAACTCCACTGATATTACGAGTCGTAACAAGGTTTCGAAGATGCCTTGCTTCTTGCTCGGTAAAAACTTCATTGGTAGGATAATCTCGATGAATCGGTCTTTCATAACGAGAGTCACCGCGTCCTATATCTACACTGATTCCCTGCTCAAATGCAGATCTAACTCTGCTTACTTCATCGTTAGTTACACTCCTATCGCTTAAACCCGAAATAGATGCTGCGTTAATCGTTACGCTCTGTACGCCATCAATGAAAAGGATTTTCTCATCACTATTTCTAAAAAAAACTAAACTAACGGTTCGGCTATCCACGATACGCGATGTAGCCATCGCCTGCACTGTCGTACCCTGATTATTGACCATATTAATAAGTATTACGCGCCCAGAATTTTCTGGAATTTGCATTCGCTGCAACTCTTGTGGTGCAATCTGGTAAGTCATCCCAAAAAAATAACTTACAGATATTAAGATTTAGTTAAGCTCTACCTAAACACCACCGTCTTACTGCCATTCAGCAAAACACGTCGCTCAATATGGTATTTCAGCGCGCGCGCTAAGACGAGCGATTCAATATCGTGACCAATCGAGGCAAGCGCATCGGGTGAGTTGGAGTGGTCCACGCGCTCAACCTCTTGCTCGATAATTGGGCCTTCATCCAAATCATCTGTCACATAATGGGCGGTGGCGCCAATCAGCTTCACCCCGCGGGCATAGGCTTGGTGATAAGGCTTGGCGCCCTTGAAGCTTGGCAAGAAGGAATGGTGGATGTTAATCGCTTTGCCGCGTAGCTTTGCCGAAAGTTCGGGCGATAAAATCTGCATATAGCGCGCCAACACCACCACATCGATTTTCTCGCGCGTGATAATTTCCCACAGCGCGGCCTCTTGGGCGGATTTGTTTTTCGCATCCACTGGCAGGTGGTGAAACGGTACGCCATGCCACTCGACCATGCCGCGTGCTGCTTCGTGGTTTGAAATCACGGCTGGAATTTCAATTGCAAGTCTGCCTGTACGATAGCGGTGCAATACATCGTTCAAGCAATGCAAATGCTGCGACACCATCAGCAATACGCGTGGCTTGATGCTCGTATCATGCAACTGCCAGTCCATGGCAAATGCGTCCGCTACTTTCTGAGCAAACTGTGCACTCACGTCTTTGTCAGCCGAGAAGTGAACACGCATAAAAAAGCGCTGCGTGGATGGGTCGCCAAACTGCGTGGACTCAATGATGAATCCGTCATGCTCAGCAAGAAAGCCCGTTACCGAAGCAACGATGCCGCGCGTATCGGCGCAAGAAAGGGTGAGAATATATTCGCTCATGCAACGTCCTTAGAAGTTTGCGCCAACGCTTGCAACACTTGCTGCGGGAAGCTGCAGGTCACGCTCGTTCCATCGCTCGGCGATGACTGCAATGCGATAGAGCCGCCATGGAGTTGCACGAAACGCTTCACAATCGATAAACCCAAGCCCGTATTTCCACCTTGCGAGGTCACACCACGGAAGAATGGATCAAACACATTCGCCTGCTTGGATTGCTCGATACCAATCCCGTCATCACGCACCGTCAATTCAATCGTTCCATCGTCCGTCTTATTCCACTGCACCCAAATATTGCCTTTGGATTTCGTATATTTCACGGCGTTGGAAATAAGTTTGAAGACGACTTGCTTCAGTCGCGTTTCGTCGGCAAACATGAGGTCTGCACCGCGTGCATAATCGACATGCACCAGCACTTCTTGGAGCTTCACGCGCTCGCCCAATAGCGCCATCACCCCATCCATCATCGTATGGAGATTGACCTGCGTCACATCGAGCTTCAGATAGCCCGCCTCGATGGTGGCGAGATCAATAATATCGCTAATCAAATGACCGAGCGACTGCGCGGATTGGAAAATCCCACCCACATAATCTTTCTGCATTACATTCAGCGCGCCAACATATTCTTTATCGAGCATTTCGGCAAAACCTGAAATCGAGGTAAGCGGCGAGCGCAATTCATACGACATATTGGCAAGGAATTCGGTTTTGAGTTTGTCGGCAGCTTCCAACGCATCCGCTTTTTCGCGCAAGCTGCGCTCAACCAAGCTCGAATCCGTCATATCAATAAAGGTGAGTAGCGTTGCGCCATCCGGCAGTGGCACCACCGAACAATCAACGATGGTGTTATTACTGCGCTCAAAGCGCATCGCGAAGAATTGGCGCTGCTGGAATCTCCCCACTAATCCCGTTTTGAACGATTCCCATTGGTCGGTAATGAAGAGTGGCTTGCATTGCTCAAGCACATCGCGCACATGCGGTTCATTCGTGGTGAATTCTTCGCTGAGGTTCCATAGCTTCAAGAAGGTTGGATTGCAGAGTTTCAAACGACCATTCTCACCAAATACCACAACGCCCTCATGCAGGTTATCGAGGGTTTCACGCTGCACGGCAATCAAGGTATTGTAAGAACGCTCCAACGCTAATCGGTCGGTCACGTCCTCATAGACGAACAAAATACCGCCCAGCGCATGCGGAATCGCAATCGCACGCAGAATTTTTCCATCCGGTAGATAGAAAAACTCCTCCTGCGGTTCGATGAGCGCGGTGAATTGCTTAATCTGGTGCTGCTTAAACGCTTGGAAATTAGCCTGTTCCGGCAGTTTGCGTTTCTCGCGCAACGCCTCAAGCACTTCGCCATAATTCGGCTCGGTATCGAGCCATGATTCATCAAGCTTCCATAAAGTCACGAACGCAAAGTTATAAAATTTCAGGCGCTGATCTTTACCATAAACCGCCATCGCCGAGGTCGAGCTTTCCAGCAAATCGCGCTGGGCACTGATATGGCGCTGGATTTCTTCATGCGCCTGCTCAAGCTCGGTAATATCAACGGCAAAGCCAACCGTGAGCTGCTCCGCTTTCATGGGCACTTCGCGAATGTTGAATAACCGCCGTTCCCCATTCACAATAATATGGCGGCGTGCATGTTGCTCTTCGCCTGTTTCCCACGCTTTTTTGGCAAGCTGGCGGTGCCCTTTATAAAGCTCTAAATCACTCACATCCGCATCATCATCCGACACCGACTCGGCGATTTCCGAAAAAGCGAGGTTATAGAAAATAATATTCTGCTCAGGGTCGCGCTGCCAAATGGCATTCAGCGTAATGTTGAACACATTCGCATAGCGCCGCACATCGAGCTTTAGAATATCGTTTTCAGCCTTGAGTTTGATAATGCCGCCCGATTCTTCAGGCGAGACTAAGGCAGGAAGCTGCTGCGCAGATAAACGGCGGCGAAACTTCCGCCATGCCAGCACATAGCCAAGCCCCAACGACACCACGACCAATGCTAGTGCAATGAAAACCATGGGCTATTTATGCCAGCACCCAAGAGCATAGGCAATCGCAAATCCCATCACTCAAAAGCCAGATTTTTGCGTAGCGCCGTAGCTGCGCGACCCGTAGCGAAGCGAAGAGAGGCAAGTAGCCTAAGGGCTACGCGCCAACGCATAGCGGCGGAGGGGGACAAGGGGGAACCAAGAGTTCCCCCAAATTACTAGTAGCGATACCAGTCCTTTTTGAAGGGACCTGTTACCGCAACACCAATATACGCAGCCTGTTCTTTGGAAAGCACGGTCAGCTTCGCACCGATTTTCTTGAGGTGCAAGGCAGCCACTTTCTCGTCCAAATGCTTCGGCAGAACATAAACCTTATTTTCGTATTTCTTGTGGTTATTCCATAGCTCGATTTGTGCCAATACTTGGTTAGCAAAGCTGGTGCTCATCACGAAGCTTGGGTGGCCATTGGCGCAACCAAGGTTTACAAGTCGGCCCTGCGCCAGCAAAATGATGCGCTTACCATCAGGAAATTCCACTTCATCCACCTGCGGCTTCACTTCATGCCATTTCATGTTACGCAGTGCCTCGACCTGAATCTCGGTGTCAAAATGGCCGATATTGCACACAATCGCGCGGTCTTTCATTTTGCGCATGTGGTCGAGCATGATGATGTCTTTGTTACCAGTGGTGGTCACGAAGATGTCGCCATCCGCTGCCAGTGCATCCATCGTATCAACGGTGTAGCCTTCCATCGCCGCTTGCAGTGCGCAGATGGGATCAATTTCTGTTACCGCAACGCGTGCGCCTTGCGCGCGCAGTGCCGCAGCACAACCTTTGCCCACGTCACCATAACCCGCAACCACTGCAAGCTTCCCTGCAATCATCACGTTGGTGGCTTGCTTGATACCATCCAGCAGCGATTCACGACAGCCATAAAGGTTGTCGAACTTCGACTTCGTTACTGAGTCATTCACGTTGAATGCTGGCACTTTCAGCTTACCCTCATTCATCATTTCAATCAGGCGATGTACACCCGTGGTGGTTTCTTCCGAAACACCGCGTACGTCTTTCAGCAAATCAGGATATTTCTCATGCATGATTTTGGTGAGGTCACCGCCATCATCCAAAATCATATTGGGCACCCAACCATCTGGGCCTTTAATGGTCTGCTCAATGCACCATTCATATTCTTCCTCCGTCTCGCCTTTCCACGCGAATACGGGAATGCCCGCCGCAGCAATCGCCGCCGCTGCTTGGTCTTGGGTCGAATAAATATTGCAGCTCGACCAACGAATCGTCGCGCCCAACTCAGTGAGGGTTTCAATGAGCACTGCGGTTTGAATCGTCATATGCAAACAGCCAACGATACGCGCACCTTTGAGTGGATGCTTTCCTTTAAATTCTTCGCGCAATGCCATGAGGCCTGGCATTTCTACCTGCGCCATTTCAATCTCTTTACGGCCCCACGAAGCCAAGCCAATATCGGCTACTTTATAATCGGTGAAGTTCTCTTTTTTCTGCGCATTTGCCATGATAAAATCTCCCTGTTTGAAGTGCTTTTAAGCGATTTTCAGCGATTGTCACGAAAATTTCACATTATTCACAGTGTGAAATGCCTATAGTGATGAAAAAAAAGGAGTTGAACTATGAGCAAATGGGCAGATAAAAATCAGCAAAAATTCACCTTGGCTGACTGGAAAGCATTTATGGATGCAGCTGACCAAGCAAACCGTGATTTAGGTGTCCCAGAAGAGGGAACTACGCGCTACTTCAATCCCAGCCAACTTGCCACTGCTTTCACTATGGGAACGCTAGGAGTTGTGGAGGATGATAACAATGCACTATCAGTTCATTGCGATTTGCGGAACTTTCCGACCTCGATTGGTGATCTGCGTGCACGCAGAGACGCTTGCATTCAAAATCTATATGCGGGTCATGATCAGGGCATCGAATTCGCCGGACAAATTTTCGACGCTGGTATTGAAGCCGCAGAAAAATCAATGGCGACGCGCAAACGCACTTAACTATGCTTCGCCTTCTCTTCGGCGATGAGTTCTTTTTTGAGAATCTTGCCAATCATGCTCTTGGGCATGGTCGCGCGGAATTCGATTTCATGCGGCACGGCATAGGCTGACATGCGCTCTTTCATATAGGCTTTGAGCTCCGCTGCCTCGACCTTGCCGCCTTCTTTGTAAACGATATAGGCTTTAATCATCTGCCCGCGTGTCGGGTGGTCTAGACCCACCACCGCCGCCTCAGCGACATCTGGGTGCGCGTATAAAATCTCTTCGATATTGCGTGGGTACACATTGTAACCGCCCACAATAATCATCTCCTTCAGGCGATCAACGATGTAGAAATAGCCCTCTTCGTCCATCTTTCCCAAATCACCCGTATGCAATCTGCCATCACGCAATACATTGGCGGTTTCGTCGGGGCGATTCAAATACCCCGCCATCACTTGCGGCCCTGAAATACAAACCTCGCCAATCTCACCCACTTTCATGGGCGTCACCTTATCGTCCTTGTCGATAATCTCCATAATGGTGCCGGGAAAGGGCAAACCAATCGAGCCTGTCTTGCCCTTTCCCACCAGCGGTGTGCAGCAGGTGACGGGCGATGCTTCGGTCAAACCATAACCTTCCGCCACCACGCAGCCCGTAATCTTCTCGAACTGTTCTTTGACCTCAACAGGCAACGGCCCACCGCCTGAAATACACATTTTCACGGACGACAAATCATACTTATCGACCTTCTTGTAATTCGCCACCGTCGCATAAAGCGTCGATACACCCGGCATGAGTGTCACTTTTTTATTCTGAATATCCTCGAGCACACGCTTCAACTCAAAGCGTGGATGGATGATGATTTGGAAACCATTGGCAATCGCCAGATTCATCGACACCGTCATCGCAAATACGTGGAAGAATGGCAAAATCGCCAACATGCGCTCCTTGCCCTCTTCCAGCCCCTGCATCCAGCGCGTACATTGCTGCGCGTTGATATAGAGATTCGAATGCGTCAGCACCGCACCTTTTGGCACGCCCGTTGTACCACCTGTATATTGCAGCACCGCAATATGCGTATCAGGGTCAAACGCCGGGGAAATCACTAAGTTTGGCGAATCCAATAATTCATTGAATGCGATATGGTTACTGTCTTTCGGGCAGGCCATGATTTCTTTTTGCTTCGCTGCCGTGAATAAGGTGCGCATGGTAAAACCCATCGCCTCTTGGAACTGCGAGACCACCAATTTGCGCAAACTCGTTTTGCCAATAAAATGCGGCAACTTGCCATAGGTCAGCTTGAGGTTCACGGTGAACATTACCTCGACCTGCGCATCGTGAATCTGGTGTTCAATTTCACGCTCGGAATAGAGCGGGTTGAAATTCACGACTGTTCCGCCGACTTTCAAAATCGCGTAATAGGCCATCACAAATTGCGGGCAGTTGGGCATGAAAATACCCACCCGCGTCCCCTTCACGACGCCAATTCGCTGCAAGCCGCGCGCCACACGGTCGACCATGTCTTTGAGTTTGGCGTAAGTATACGTCTTACCAAAAAATTCGAGGGCGATGTTATCGGGATACTTGGCAGCCGCCTCATCCAGCAGGAAATAGAGGGGCTTGCCGTGAAATTCCTCGTGCCAATTAATGCCTTTAGGATAGTGATTCAGCCACGGATAGTCTGTCACAATGCACCTTTTTCTTGCGCGTTTCAGGCTTAAGCCTTATCAGGCAGTATTCATGAATTGCGAGCAAAAATCAAATGGCTAACATGCAAAGCAACATAACCACCGACGTGACCATTATCGGCGCAGGCCCAGTGGGGCTTTTCGCGGTTTTTGAGCTTGGCATGCTGAAGATGAAAGCCCATGTGGTTGACGCACTACCAAGCGTTGGCGGACAGTGCACCGCACTCTACCCAGAAAAACCAATTTACGATATTCCGGGCTTCCCTGCGATTGATGCGCAAGAGCTCATCAACAACCTCGAGAAGCAAGCAGCCCCCTTCCACCCAACCTATCATTTAGGCCAACAGGTGACTGGTTGTAAGAAATTGGAGAATGGTAATTGGCTAGTGACTACCAGCACGGGTACCGTGCTTGAATCCAAAGCCGTCATTATTGCTGCAGGCTGTGGCGCCTTCGGCCCTAACCGCCCGCCCATGCAAGGGCTTGAGACTTATGAAGGCACCAGCGTGCATTACATGGTCGCCAAGAAAGACACCTTCGCAGGCCAGACACTCGTCATTGCCGGCGGCGGCGACAGCGCGGTGGATTGGGCAAACTCCCTCGCGCCCATCGCCAAAAAAGTATATGTTGTGCACCGCCGCGATAAATTCCGCGCCATGCCCGAATCCGTTGCGCAAATGAAAGCACTCGAAGCCGCTGGCAAAATCGAAATGGTCATTCCCTATCAGCTCGATGCACTCGAAGGTGATGGAAAACGCCTGCAAGCCGTGGTGGTTTCAACCATGGAAGGTGAAAAGAAATCCCTCCCCGCGGACCATCTGCTGGCGTTTTTCGGCCTGAGCATGGATTTAGGGCCGATTGCCAATTGGGGCCTCAACCTGCACAAAAACCATATTGCGGTGAATCCCACCACCTCTGAGACCAACGAAAAAGGCTTGTTCGCGATTGGCGATATCGCGACCTACGAAAACAAATTGAAGCTCATTCTATGCGGCTTCTCGGAAGCGGCATTTGCTGCACATAGCATCTACAAAATTGTGCACCCAGATGTGGAGCTGCACTTCGAATACTCCACCAGCAAAGGCGTGAAAGTCGCATAATGACCGCAACAATTATCGATGGCAAAGCCCGCGCCGCCGCCCTTCGCAAAGAAGTCGCACAAGGCGTTGCTACACTCAAATCCTCGCGCAATGTTACTCCGGGTTTAGCGGTCATATTGGTCGGCGAAGACCCCGCCAGCCAAGTCTATGTGCGCAACAAAAACAATGCCTGCAAAGAAGTGGGCATGAATAGTTTAGAGATTTTGAAACCATCAACTATCACGCAAGATGAACTGCTCGCCGAAGTGCGCAAACTCAACGCCGATCCAACAGTGCATGGTATTTTGGTGCAGCTTCCTCTGCCAAAACATATCGATGCAAATACAGTGATTGATGCGATTGATCCGAAGAAAGATGTCGACGGCTTTCATGTCGTGAACGCAGGCAAATTAGCAGTGGGCCAAGATGGTTTTGTTCCCTGTACACCCCTGGGGTGTCTGCTGCTTTTGAAAGAACAATTGGGCGATTTATCGGGCAAGCACGCCGTAATTGTCGGGCGCAGCAATATTGTGGGCAAACCGATGGCACAGTTGCTGCTGAAGGAGTCATGCACCGTGACGATTTGCCATTCCAAAACGCATGAACTGCATGAGGAAGTAAAACGCGCTGACATTATTGTTGCAGCCATCGGCCAACCGAATTTTATAAAAGGCACCATGATCAAGCCTGGCGCAGTCGTAATCGACGTAGGTATTAATCGTGGCACAGACGGTAAGTTGGTAGGCGATGTCGATTTTGCTGCAGCAAAAGAAATCGCTTTAGCCATTACACCTGTACCCGGTGGCGTAGGCCCCATGACCATTGCATGCTTGCTCAAAAACACGCTGCAAGCAGCTAGTTGTTAATTTCGGTACATACCAACTTCAATAGTGTGCGGTAGAATTTTGGCAGCGTTCAAATCTTCAACAACAGTTTTTTCTATCTGCTTTTCAGCAGCGCGCACTACTCTACCCCAACTTTCTAATTCATACGCTTTCCCTAGCGCTGTTCTGAGTTTTAATGATGTATCATATACATCGATTTCATAAGCCTCAAATCCCTGAACGCTCACCCCATTACACATCAGCATAACAGCGATGGATTCACGAAGCTGATCTTTCAGTTCAGGTATCTTATCTTCTTCAATAAAGCAGCCATGCACACCCTTGCCATTGACGGCAAGCTTTCTATTTTTTGTATTAAGTCGCTCAACTACATGATCAACAATTCTATCTAAGAACTCCGTTTTTACACTAATACGTACGGGAGCGGTCATTCTATTAATAGTTGCCGTATCTACGTTAGTTACTGGTTCGTCTTGAGGATATGAAGGATGTGTTGTCATAGTAAAATCCTACTGATTTATCTATCGATTATAAACCTACAACATGATAGTAAACATGAAGTTTTTTTTACAATTTAATGACAATTCATGGAAATAACACTCTTTACCGCACTCATTCTTTTTATCACCGGCATCTGGGCGGGGGCGGTGAATAGTGTTGCGGGGGGCGGCACCTTCTTTTCCTTTCCGATTTTACTGCTGCTGGGCATGCCGCCCGTTCTTGCCAACACCACCAACAAATTCGCCCTCTGGTTTGCATCGATTGCGGGAGTCACAGGGTTTTGGCAAGAAATCAAAGAGCAAAAAGAGCGCTTGGCGTTCTACTTCATCTGCGGATTTATTGGCTCGCTCATCGGCTCGCTCCTCTTGCTCGCCACGCCGCCCGGAACCTTCGAAGCGATGATTCCGTGGTTAATGCTCACTGCAACCTGCCTGTTCGCCTTTGGGAAAAAACTCATCAATCGCGTGCGCGGCGCCCATGCTATTCCCAAACCCGCAACCGCCACTTTCCAAACCATCATTGGCATTTATGGCGGCTTTTTCGCCGCTGGTATGGGGATGTTGATGATGGCGCTTTATGAGTTATCAGGCATCAAGTCCGTCAATCACATGAACGGCCTAAAAACCTTCGTTGGCCTTGGCATTAACGGCATCTCTGCGATTACGTTTCTTATCTTCGGGGTAATTGACTGGCACGTTGCTCTGATTCTTCTAAGCGGTGCGCTGCTTGGTGGTTATGGCGGAGCGATACTCTCGAAAAAAGTGCCCGATGCAATATTACGCAACATCATCATCGGCTATGGCGTGGTGATGACCGTCTATTTTTTCAGCAAATACTAGATAGGAAATGTCGCGTAGCGCCGAAGCTGCGCGAGCCGCTTGCGGCGGGGGTAGCGAAGCAAGGGGGTAAGACCCCCTTCAAATCAAGCGACTACTGCCCAACGGCCTTAAGCCACGCACCACTCACCACAGAACAGGCCTCCGTAGAACCACCCACTTCCCAACATGGCGTGCCATTGAAACGCTCAGCAATGAAATCGACGAACAAACGCACCTTCGCCGACATATAGCGATTATGCGGGAATAGCGCATAGATATTACGCTCAGGCTGAGGCTCAAATTCGGGCATCACATGGGTCAGCTTGCCCTGTTTCACATCATAGCCTATGATAAAGCTTGGCACGCATACAATCCCAAGCCCAGAAAGCGCTGCTTCGCGGAACATTTGCCCGTTGTTCGAGCGCATCGCCACCGTAATCGGCGCGATGTAAGCTCTGCCGTCTTTATCCTTAAAGCGCCATTCTTTCGGGCGATCTGCATAGCTATATTCAATCACGCGGTGATTCACCAATTCATCAGGGTGTTTGGGCAAGCCGTGCTTTGCAATATAGTCAGGCGAAGCGGCCATCACCATTTGGCAGCGCGCGAGCTTACGCGCGATGAGTGATGAGTCGGTGAGCGACGCGATGCGAATCGCCACATCAATGCCTTCATCCAAAATATTGGCAAAGCGATTGGTGAATTCAGCCTCAAGCGTAATATCGGGATAGAGTTTCGAAAACTCCGCTAATGCCGATGCCAGATGATAATGCCCAAACGATTCCGGCGCGGTGATTTTCAAAACACCGCTAGGGTTCTGATTGAGATTCTGCACCGAGCGCTCTGCTTCCGACACCGCCTCGACCACATGGCGGGCTTGCTGGTAGAAATGCTCGCCCTCATCCGTCAGGCGTACACTGCGCGTCGTGCGATTTAACAACCGCACCTTCAGCGAATCTTCCAGCGATTGCACTTGCTTACTTACCGCAGATTTGGTCATACCCATCGCCTTGGCGGCTTTGGAAAAGCTTTGCAGCTCGACGACTTTGACGAATGTAGGAATATAGACAAGGACAGTGCTTTGCATAAATCACCTATTATGCTGTTGAGGGAAACAGTGTAAAAGTGCATCGCACCATTTGCAACTAAAAATTTATGCACTACCTTACCGTCTCACCACATAAGAGAGATCCTCATGACCACCATCGCCATCGTTTACCATTCCGGCTACGGCCACACCGAAACCCTTGCCAAAGCGGTTGCCGAAGGCGTGACGCGCGCGGGTGCGACAGCTAAACTCCTCAAAATCGAAAAAGCCGATATGGATTTTACGGCGATATTTGCTGAAATTAAAGCCGCCGACGGCGTCATCATGGGCGCACCAACCTATATGGGCGGGCTGTCGGCTCCCTTCAAAGCCTTCATTGATGCATCGAGCAAACCGTGGTTCACGCAGGAATGGAAAGATAAGGTGGCGGGCGGCTTTACCAACTCTGGTAATTTGAGTGGCGATAAATCCATCGCCCTCACCCAACTCGTTTCACTCGCCATGCAGCATAGCATGATCTGGGTTGGCCCAGGTGTATTGCGCGATCAGAAATTCCCAGTCGGCGACCCCACTCAGGTCAACCGCCTCGGCTCGTTCACCGGTGTGATGGCGCAGTCTGATAATGCACCTGCGGATGTCACCCCACCGGAAGGCGACCGCGAATTCGGCCGCATTCTTGGTGAGCGCGTCGCCCGCTTCGCTAGTAAATTGAAGTAGCGACTGCGTCGCGCTGGGGGCAGCACGCTGCCGCCCAGACCCCCTCGCTACGCGGCTCGCCCTAAGGGCTACGCAGCGTTCCATTCATGTTCTTACATTCATCAGCATAGTAGGCCAGATACGCGAAGTCCGAAATGCGAGTAGCGCCGCCTAGTGGTTCTACGTGAGCAACGCAGCATGAGGACGACAAAGTAGATGGTCAGCTAGGCTGATGAAACGAAAAAGGGGCGCTGGAATTTCCAGCGCCCCTTCATTCTTACGCTATCAAAGCGAGATTACATGATCTCAACTTCAACGCGGCGGTCACGCCACAGGCATGCTTTCAGTTCCGCACCGCGGATACCTTGGCACTGCGAGAGTGACGAGGTTGCGCCAAGGCCACGGATTTCCGAGCCAGGAGCAACGTTCACGCCCTTGCTTACGAGGTATGAACCAACAGCATTTGCACGACGCTGTGAGAGGTTCACGTTGTAAGCAGCGTTACCGATTTTATCAGCGAAACCAACGATTTTCACGTTGTTGGTGCCGTTTGCAGCGAGGGTGCTAGCAAGCACATCAAGCTTTGCTTTTGCAGCTGGGGTCAATACCGAGCTGTCGAAGTCGAAGTAAACGGTACGCAGTTCGAGTGACGCGTCAGCGCAACCGCTGAGGCCGTCCCACTTGGTTTGTACGCAGTTACCGTTGGTGCTAACCCAATGTTTACCAAGGTTGCTTTTTACGACGTCTTTCATGCCTGCAGTTGCCGAAGCAGCAACGAGCAGCGCACCAGCAACGGCCAGAATGGTCGAAGTTTTGAGCGTGTTCATGATACAATTTCCTTTTATTAGTTGAATGCCACATCTACATCAATGAACAGTACTGCTTGCACAGATCCTTATTGATGCATCGGGGCTGTTTTTGCCCCAAATGCACGCCAAGCGCAACGGTAGAAAGCTCTAACCCCATGGATTGTGGTGAAGATTCCTCACCTGTGGTATTTTTGCACCATAACTGCGCGCCAGAGACTTATATGTTCAAATACAGCACGTTAGTTCAATTCATGGGTAAATTTTTTTACATGGCCATTCACAATTTTAACGAATAGTTAAGGATAAGTGGGTTAGATTAGACCTAGAAAAAACACATTAGGATTCAAGCGTGCCAATTGAACAAAACAATATCATGACGGGAACTCCTAGAGCGGGAGTAGGAGGGCTAACTGGGACTATAGACCCTGCGAGTATTGAAGCTCGCCCAGGCGGAATTACTGAACTACGTCAAGACGTGGATTGGCTTCAGTTGATTACACAGTTCATTGAAATGTTTGCCAACATGGTGTCGGGCAGAAGCAATGACGACGATAGAACCCCCGACCGAGATCGAGATGCAGCCCCTCCCGCTACACAGCCAGGTGGCACAGCAGTAACCACTCCAGATGCTCAACCACAGCCTGTGATTACAATTACAGGTACGAATCTTAGTAATAGAGACAATTTAGATATTCCCAGTACTATTAACCCAGAATTAGCCGAAGCCATACCAAGAGTATTAGAAATTGTAAAAGAGGGTCGTGGGCGTAATTTAACGGCGAAAGAAAGACAATTTATTACCGATACTGCAACTGCGCACCCTGAGTTGGCGAATATTCAAATTGCAGTGGATACGCGTGTAATGTTCATTGGGCGCATCAATGAAGAGCCAAGAAGCATTGGTGATTTCCTGAATGCTGAAATACGAGGTGTAAAAATAATGCCTCATAATGGAAACAGAGAATTCTTTGAACAAACGATAGAAAGAGCGGAGAGTGCGTTAGCCAGCCGCGAAACAGAACAAGGCAGCCCTTTTGTCACCGTTGCGGCAACAGAACCGCCTGCAGCTACACCAACAGCCCCCGCACCTGCAGCTGAAGCCGAGCATAGGCCTGTTGCTGGCGGCGGCGAGAATACACAAACATTTGTTGCAGCAACGGCAGCTGGCCCAACAACAGCTGCATGTATTGAACGAAGCGCGGAGCAAATCGCAGCTCGTGCAGCTTTGCAATCTGCAGTGGCAGGAGCATGGCAACATGTGAAGCAATTTGATGCATCACCTATTGAAGCTTCTTCAGTGTTTGCCTCCCCGCGAATCAATGAACTTAATTCAGCGCTTGAGAATTTGGGATTAGATGTCGACGGCCGCAGCGGATATAATTCCAATCTGTGGGTTGGAACTGGCGAATTTGTAGCCAATAGAGACCATTTTGGCCGTCTAACTAGAGGCAACTCAGAATTAGGTACCGTACGAGATGTAGATTTGCGGCCAGATTTACGAAGAGCGGCGACAATACGCGTACAAAATGCACTAGGCATGGAGCCAACTGGAGAAGGATCACCTCAATTAACAGCGCTCATTCAAAGACCAGAGGTAGCTGGGGCACTAAGAGACTATTTCGCGAGCGGAGCGACGACTGGTATTAACATTGACCCAATACGATTGAGAGATGGCGTAGAAAATGCCAGAGGAGAAATAATTCGAAACGATATCATCACAGCAGATGGCAATCGCACTGACTTCGTGCTTCATGGAGGTAAAGAGGAAGCAAATCTCGTGGATGCTGAAGACCGGGTGTTGGAAAGAATCATATCCGTCACGGGCGATACGCTAGACGGACAGACACAGGACCAGATTCGTAATATTGTCGCCGTCTTGTCACAAGGCGGCAACCAGCTCGAGAAGGTTGATCTGAGCAATCTCGGCAACATGAATATCGCCGCGCTCCACCAATCTATCGTTGAAGAGCAAGGCTACCGGTTGGGCGCTTAAGAAGCTGCTTCGCCTATTCATTGAGTAGGGCTTTACTTAAGTTCACGCAGCTTCGCCTTATACTTCACCACATTCGCTTGATGCTCACGGAGATTTTTCGCGAAGTAATGCCCGCCATCGCCTTTCGCTACGAAATAATATTCATCCGACTGTGAAGGGTTGAGCGCTGCTTTGATCGACAGCAACTTGCTCAGCATCACGAACCACCGTTGGGGTCGATGCAGCATCACACGCCTTTCGCAGCTAGATCTTGAGGAGAAAACAGGCATAAAACCAGCCGAACAAATACGTTAATTTCTGTAATATATGGATTTTTCAATTTTTACCTATTCCTAAAAAAATTAACCATTTTAACCAATTATTAAGGGTGAATGGGTTAAATTGATTCTAGAAACGGTTAGAGATAATCAGGTATAGTTAACTATGAGCAATAATCTTTCTAGATATGAGATGGGCAGTATTGCTAATGCAGCGATTAGACTGATTACCAATCCTAACGATCCACATGCGACAGAATCTCTGGTCAACGTTTTAAGAAGCAATGATATACACGTTAACGTCCACTTTGTAGAAGCGATGCGCAGATCGGCAGCATCTGGTAATTTCAACACTCCAGAAAAACAGCATGCCGCATTCCTGAACTTGATGGATGGTGTTGATGGTAATTTATTTAGTGGGCCCTTGCATAAATATGCAAAAGAAAATTATAGTAGCGCAACATTTGCCCCCAGACAAACTGTAGTAGTACAGCAAGCAGCCCCTGTTTATTCACGCGAACAGCGTGCGGCAGATGAAGCTGCATTTAATGCAGCAATGTATCAAGATATGTTGCAGGGTGGAGCAGTTATTCAAGCAGCTTTGCGTGCAGATGCGGGTGAACTGTCCGGCGACAATAGAGTGATGGACAGTAGCAATCAACGCTTAAGAGACGGCACACCTACCAGCGATAGACCACCTAGGCTACAATTACCTGCGCGCGTGACGGGGATAACCCAATCCACTACCGCCGCTACGGCCGCGGGTCAGCAAACGCAAAATGCAATCGCAGCCACACGCGAACTGCCAAACATTCTACCTGAGCAACGCAGCCAGTTATCGCCATCGCTCCAGAATATCAGCAAAGCGGAAGTGCGTGAACTACAACAATCCCTGCGCGACAAAGGGTTTGATATTGCGGTAGATGGTTGTATCGGCCCAGAAACCTTGGGTGCGCTTCAGCAAGCAGCCGACAAAGCAACCTATAGTGCTGCTGAACGCGAACAAGGCATGCATCTCAATCTCGCCGCAGCAGAGACAACTCTGACTACGATAAAAAGTGATATTGCAGAACTGCCCGACAACAGACTAGATGCTAGCCGTACCTCAGCGCCCGAAGCAGGAAGCCCTGCCACGACACAAGCTGCCGCTACCCCAGCAGCACCAGCACCTGCTGAGCCAACGCAACAAGCAACAAATAATCTTGATTCATATTTTGATGCTCTAGAAACCCGCATTGAGCGAAATGGACCTGTCGCTGCCAGAGAGATAGTTGGCCGCTTGGATGTAATGTCTGGAATTACATCAGATACAAGATACGATACTGATAAACTGCGTACAGCAGAACGCAACATCGCTGCAGCATTCGACACTGATGGTGTAGAAGGCTTAAGCAAGACAGAGCTTGGCACTATGCAAGCCTACGTGGAAAGACATGGAGACGCGATGGATACTGCGGGAGAATTGTTAGGCCACTTCTCCGCTCCGACATTCAGATCTGCTGGCATGGATAAAGAAGGCGCTAGCGTGAGCGTCTAATCCGCCAATTCTTTCAGCCTCGCCTTATACTTCACCACATTCGCCTGATGCTCACGGAGATTTTTCGCGAAGTAATGCCCGCCATCGCCTTTCGCCACGAAGTAATATTCATCCGAGTGCGGCGGGTTCAGCGCTGCCAAAATAGAATCCAGCCCTGGGCTGCAAATCGGCGTGGGCGGCAAGCCCGTACGCGTATAAGTATTCCACACATGGTCGCGCTGCAAATCACCTTTAAAAAGCTGCCTGCCCATTTCGCGCCCCAACTGCTGCTCAATGCCATAGACTACCGTCGGGTCGGTTTGCAGCATCATGCCGTCACGTAGGCGATTCACAAATACCGCCGCCACCCTGCCCCGCTCTTCGGGCACGCCCGTTTCCTTCTCAATGATGGAGGCGAGAATCAGCGCCTCTTCTTTGGTATCAAACGGCAAATCAGCAGCGCGGTTTTTCCATGCGTCATCGAGCGCCTCGCGCATGCGTTTTTGCAAACGCGCCACCACATCAGCACGTGATTCGCCACGCTGAAATAATTCCGTTTCAGGGAAAATGCTACCTTCGGTGATATGTGCTGGAAATTCTCCTGTCAGCAGCGGCTCGGCCATCAACACCTCACGAATCTGCCGTAAATTCCAACCTTCGGGAATCGTCACTTTATGCACCACCACTTCGCCGCGTGCAATTTTTTGCAGCACCTCACGCGCTGATAGGCCAGAGGTAAAGAGATACTCCCCTGCCTTAAGGCTCGTTGCATCATGCCTCAGCATCATGGGCAACGCGATGAGCCATGGCGCAGGAATCACACCCGCTTCGTGAAGCTGTTTTACAATCGCCCGCGCACCCGTGCCTGATGCAATCACCACCGTTTTTTCAGCCTCGGCAAAGGCGCGCGGCGCGCGATATTGCTGGTAGCTAAAAGCGACAAAGGCAGTTGCTACAACCCCCAGCAGCACCGCAAGTGCCACAAGAATTTTGAGTGTTTTAGAAAATGTCATAGGGTAACTATGCTATAGACTTCAGAATTTGTCATCCTCGACAAACCGGAGGTTTGTTCGGGGATCCATGGATGCCCGGCGCGCACTACGTGCGCCCGAGCATGACGGTTACCCGACCCAGTCAAATCGCTTCACGTGCTTGCCATCCACTTCTACGTCGCCTTCGAACATCGCCTTTGGGCGCACCCAAAACTGACCATTAGGGTTGTCATATAAACATTCGTAATACACGAGCTCTTCAAGCGTTTCACTATGGCGCACCACGCCAAGCACCCGATATTTCGGGCCTTTATAATGTTGGTAGATTCCGAGTTTCATATTCATCCTGTCATCCTCGACGATGCACCGCATCGTTCGGGGATCCATGGATGCCCGACTCGCCTACGGCGCTCGAGCATGACGAGTTATATAGCCTTGAAAATCACCGATGCGTTCGTGCCGCCGAAACCAAACGAATTGCTGAGCGCAGCGGTCACTTTTTTCTCTTTCGCAACGAGCGGCACAAGGTCCATACCCTTCACCGACTCGGATGGATTCTCAAGATTCAGCGTCGGCGGTAATATGCCAGTACGCACAGCTTGAATCGCGAAAATACCTTCCACCGAACCCGCACCACCCAGCAAGTGACCAATCGCCGATTTCGTTGAACTCATCGACACATTTGTTGCACCGAATAAGCGGCGCACCGCGCCTGCTTCAATCTCGTCACCTTTCGGGGTCGAGGTGCCATGCGCGTTGATATAACCAATCGCGCTTTCGTTTAACTTCGCGTCATCGAGCGCCATTTTCATGGAGCGGAATCCACCATCCCCATCATCGGCTGGGCTGGTGATATGATACGCATCGCCCGAAAGACCATAACCACCGAACTCAGCAAGAATCGTCGCGCCGCGAGCTTTCGCGTGCTCATATTCTTCCAGCACCACGATACCCGCACCCTCACCCATCACGAAACCATCACGCCCTTCGTCCCATGGGCGGGAAGCTTTGGTTGGCGTTTCATTATAGCTGGTTGAAAGCGCGCGCGCCGCCGCAAAACCCGCCATACCGATACGGCAAATCGTCGCTTCAGCAGAACCAGCGACCATAATATCCGCCGTGCCATATTGAATCATGCGCGCCGCATCACCCAACGCATGTGCACCGGTGGAACACGCCGTGACCACTGAGTGGTTGGGGCCTTTGAGGCCGTGCTTGATGGAAACCTGACCCGACACCAGATTGATAAGTGACGCAGGAATAAAGAATGGCGACACGCGACGCGCACCTTTTTCTTTCATCATCAACACTGTCTCTTCGATCAGTGGCAAACCACCAATACCCGAACCGATGATAACACCGGCACGAAGACGCTGTGCGTCAGACAAATTATTTAATCCAGCCTGTTGGATAGCCTCATCCGCCGCGCCCATACCGAAATGGATGAACTCATCCATCTTCTTCTGTTCTTTCGGCTCGATGTATTTATCAGCATCGAATTCGCCATCACCCTTGCCGCGCACGACTTGCCCCGCGACTTTCGCCGGAATGTCGGACACGTCAAACTTGGTAATAGCAGAGAGGCCTGACTCACCAGCCGTCAGACGCTTCCACACATGGTCAACGCCCACGCCCAGCGGGGTGACAAGACCAAGTCCGGTAACTACTACTCTACGGGTCATGAAGGGTTAACTGCGATTAAGCAGCGTTCTTCTCAATGTAATCGATTGCGTTGGCAACGGTCTGGATTTTCTCAGCCGCTTCATCCGGAATCTCAACGCCGAATTCTTCCTCGAACGCCATAACGAGTTCAACGGTATCGAGGCTGTCTGCGCCCAAATCGTCGATGAAGTTTGCTTCAGGGGTTACTTTACCTTCTTCAACGCCCAGATGCTCTACTACAATTTTCTTTACGCGTGGTGCTACGTCACTCATGTCGTTCTCCGTTAGTTATTTTTATGCTTCCGGTTCGGTCTGCTGACCTCACCATGAAGCGCACTTCGTGGCTCATGGCTGGCTCGGCCTGCTGGCCTCACATGACCAAACCGCACTGGAATAGGGGCGTGAAGTAGCATAGGCCTATGGCTCAGGCTACTAAAAAAAGCATTGTGTGGATAAGAGATTGAAGTCTCTCGCTTTATACCATCAACAATCCACCATTAA
>JBMOEL010000006.1:0-28902 GCA_049314715.1 Rickettsiales bacterium | reverse complement strand
CGCGCAGCAGGATGTGCTCTTGCCCGTCCTGGAAGATGGTACGATTACACTGATTGGCGCGACGACGGAAAACCCATCGTTCGAGTTGAACTCCGCACTACTTTCGCGCTGCCGTGTGCTCGTACTCAACAGGCTAGCGCCAGCAGCGCTGGAGGCATTGCTTGTTCGCGCAGAGGAAAAAACGGGCAAGAAGTTGCCGCTTGAGCCAGAAGCGCGTGAAGCATTGGTCGCGATGGCAGACGGGGATGGGCGCTATTGCCTGACGATGGTTGAGACGATTCTGGATACGGCACCGAGCGATATATTGGATATCGCTGGGCTCGCAGCCCTGCTGCAAAAACGCCCACCTGTTTACGACAAGGCGCAGGAGTCGCATTATAATCTGATTTCGGCGCTGCATAAATCCCTGCGCGGGTCGGATGTGAATGCGGGGCTTTACTGGTTCGCCCGCATGTTGGCAGGCGGCGAAGACCCACTTTATATTGCGCGCCGACTGATTCGTTTTGCGGTGGAAGATATCGGCATGGCCGACCCGCAAGCGCTGACACAGGCGATGGATGCAACGGCTGCTTATGAACGCTTAGGTTCACCCGAAGGCGAGCTTACGATTGCGCAAGCGGTGATTTATTTGGCGACCGCGCCCAAGTCGAACGCGCAATATGTGGCGTTCAAAGCTGCACAAAAATCAGCTGGAGAGCATGGCTCGCTCACACCGCCTGCGCATATTCTCAACGCACCTACGAAGCTGATGAAGGAACTCGGTTACGGCAAAAATTATGATTACGACCATCATGCCGAAGATGGTTTTTCGGGGCAGAATTATTTTCCCGACGGTATGGCGCGCGAGGAATATTATACGCCCGTCGAACGCGGTTTCGAGCGTGAGATACAAAAGCGCCTAGAGTATTGGGCGAAGCTGCGGGAGAAACGATAGCTAACCCCTCCCGCTGTGTCCCCCGCCTTTGTCGTGATCGTCAGAATCGTCAGATGTCAGTTCTATTCCAACATCATATACAAAACCTGCTAAGTTTGCCGCCATATCATCTACATGTCGTGCGAATTGTCTATCGTCTATGCATATTATCCAATCTTTCCCATGCTTTTCTAATCGCACCGCATCAAATGGATGGCCACTTATATCCGCCAATGATCGCGGCACTCCGATATATTCGACCTTACCGATTTTATAGCGACGATCCGGCAATTTTTGGTTAGCTTTGTGTGCCTCTGGTGCTTGATCCCAAAATGCATCCATCTGTTCGGGTGTTTTATCTTCAATTTCTGGTGCGATGATGGCACCAGTGATGATGCGTTTAAATTGGTGTGAGACTATTTTTGGAGTTAGCGCAATCGCTTCTTTCAGTGCATTGATGACATCGTCGTATTCTATCGCTGAGAATGCCTGAATTCTGTGCACAGCCTGTAGGCGCTTTTCAGAATCTTCTGGCATGCGCTTTGCCGCCATTTCTTCCGTGCGAATCAAGCGTTCTTTTGTTTTGTCAAACCATGCACGGTCGTAAGTACGAGCTGTTTTAACAAAACTATGCTGGATAATATCCAAAAATTGACTGAGTACGACAGTATGTTGTTCTGTGGCCTCATCAGTTATGGTTCTTTTGGCCATGATCCCTCTTTTCATAATGACTGTAGTTTAAACAGCATGTATTTTCAAAGTCATATATCTAATATTTGGAGATTTTATGTATCTGTACCCACTTGTATTGGTTGGGGTAGGCGGTGCCTTTGGTGCCGTTATGCGTTATAGTGCGGTTCAATTCGTGAGTAAGTATAGTACATTTCCTGTTGGCACGATGGTCGTGAATATCCTCGGCTCATTGTTAATCGGTATGCTGATGGCCAAGCTGCAAAGCGAGCCTGCGAAGCTGCTTTTGGTAACGGGCGTTCTAGGTGGGTTCACTACGTTCTCAGCCTTCTCGTGGGATATGTTGCAGCTGCTGCAGAAGCAGCAATTTGCTGCGGCAGCAATCTACATTCTCGGCAGCGTGGTGCTTTCGCTCGTAGCAGTCTATGCTGGCTATGCGCTTTTAAAAGTCTAAGCGCGACCTTTGCTGCCCAGTGTAATAAGTACATCGTCTGCGGTGGGAATTTTAAGCGCTTCAAACAGCTTTGGATTCACACTGATGTAAGGGCCTGCTTCCAGCATATTGCCGTTGCTGTAACGTGCTGCATCATTCCCGTAATAGAGCTCGTTGCCTGTCACTTTACCATCTTTGATGGGGAAGGCACGACCACCCGCACCACGCATAATGGCATCCACCGCGGCGACGTCCCATATCGCGGCAGATTTATTGAAAATGGCCGCGTCTGCTTCACCCCGCGCAGCTATGAGCGTGCGATATGCGCCCGTGTGGCGCTCTGTTGATACGTTATCACCGAATATGTCTGTACCCCCTTCGTACTCAGAACCATTTGCAACGCGTACATCATCGCTTACGGTATCTGCAGCCTTAATCTGCTTTTTGCTGCGCGTTTCAAACAGGGAATGGATTGCAAAACCCTCTTGTTTAGGCGTTGCTTCATAGGACTTTCCGTCCAGACCCGTGAAAAAGAATTCATTTTTTGCGGGTGCGTATACTGCGCCGAATACGGGTGTACGGTTTCCTGTTGCATCTGGTGCGCTAAGTAAGGCGACATTGATAGTGTATTCCTTGCGATTTTCCATATAGCTCTGTGTGCCATCGATTGGGTCGATAACCCATACTGGTTTTTTTTCTTCATCGGCTTTTTGCATGATGTCTATGTTGATATCAGCATCATGCTCTTCTGAGATGATTGCACACCTTTCTTTCTGTCCTTTCTTGTTTTTGATCTCGAATTTAGACAGCGCTTCTTTGAGCTCATCCTGTACAAACAAATCACCGCTTGTCTGTGGGGAGCCGTCATTTTTTGGCTTATAATTGCTTGCAAACTCATCCCGTCTTGCGGCCAGTTCTCTGCCTGCTTCAATCATGGTTTTGAAGAGATGATCGACATCGGATTGTTTGAGTCCGTGGTTGCGTTGCTGAATATTATCGCGAAACATGCCTGCTTCCTTTTGGTGCTTGTTCACTGTGTGTATAGAAGCTACAACAGGCTTGAAGTGTGACATTTTCATGAAGACTTACACCGTAACAGACGAAGATGACGGCGCGCGGCTTGATCGCGTGATTGCGCGTCGCGTGCAGGAGATACCGCACGGGGTGCTGCAAAAAATGCTGCGCAAAAAAGATATCCGCCTCGACGGTAAAAAAGCCGAAGCTGCAACGCGCGTTGCGATAGGGCAGGTGATTGAGTTGCGTATTGATTACAAGCCGCCTGAGAAAGCGCCACGTGAGCGCGCCAAGAAGGAGCGGGTGGAGCTTAAGCATTTCCAGATTGCCGAGGCGCAGTCATGGGTGATTCATAAGGATAAAGAAATCATCGTTATCAACAAGCCGCCGGGGATTGCGACTCAGGGCGGCACCGGCATTACGAAGCATGTTGATATGATGTTGCCAGCATTGCAGTTTGATGCAGATGCACCGCCGAAGCTTGTGCACCGCATTGACAAGGACACGAGCGGTATTTTGATTCTGGCGCGTAGTGGTAAGGTGGCGACGGAGTTACAAAAGCTCTTCGCGTTTAAAGATTTGCAAAAAACCTACCTAGCACTCACGGTAGGTGTGCCGCAGCCTTATGAGGGTGAAATCACCTCGAAAATCGAAAAAGCCAGCCGTGATGATTACGAGAAAATGCGCAGCGGCGATGAGGGTAAAAAAGCCGTGACGGTGTATAAAGTGCGCGAGGCGCTGGCGGGTAAATTTGCGCTCGTGGAGTTGATGCCGATTACGGGTCGCACGCACCAACTGCGCGTGCACATGGCGGAGATGAATTGCCCGATCATGGGCGACGGGAAATATGGCGGCGAGAAAGCCCATGTGGGTGGCAGTGCAGGCATTAGTGGCAAGATGCACCTTCATGCCTGGAAGGTAGAGCTGCCTGCATTTATGGGGCGTAAACCGATGACACTTGAGGCAGAATTGCCTGAGCATTTTAAACGTTCACTGGATGTGTTTGAGTTAAGTTTGGATTAATCACCGTCATCGCCCGAATCTTTGATTCTAGGGCGATCCATGGATTCCCCTAGAATCGTAAGAACGATTCGGGGAATGACGAGGAATAGAGTATATGAAAAAACGTTTCTATACGACGGTGGCCGTCGAGCCATTTGAAACTGAATATGCGGTATTGCTCGATGGCAAGCCCATCAAAACACCGGTTGGCACGGTGCTGCGTGGTAGCGAGGCGTTGGCAAACGCGATGGCCGCTGAATGGGAATCACAAACCGAGAATATCAACCCCGATAAGATGCCCATCACTCGCATCGTGAGCATTGCGCGTGACCGTGTGCCGCAAGACCGCGCATTGCTCGTCGATGATATCGTGAATTATGCAGGCAGTGATTTGCTGTGCTATCGCGCCGAAGGCGAAGTGGGTGTGCTGCAGACCAAGCACCACCAGCCCGTGCTCGACTGGTCAGCGGGGCAGGGTATGGTGCTGCATGCCACGGAAAGCGTGATGCCGATCACGCAGCCCGAAGCGTCGCTTGCCAAAGTACGCGAAGTAGTCAGTGCCGCGAGTGATTTGGAGCTTGCTGCCCTCGCTATGGCGACGCCGCTTCTGGGTTCGGCGATACTCGCGCTGGCTATCTGGAAAGGCGCATTCACTGTCGATGCTGCCATCACCTGCGCACGGGTGGATGAAGATTTCCAAGCCACTAAATGGGGGCAAGACCCCGAGGCCAAAGCGCAATGGATGAAGCGTGAAGTGGATATACGCGGCGCAGCGGCGGTTTTAGCCTTTTTTCTTGACAGTTAACCACCTGAAATAACTGCCTAAAAATCTTTCTCCACACCCCTAAAAAATGATGCTTTGCGGGGCGGATAGGTCGTGCTAAACGGGCGGCTTGCGTAGCGATTGCTGCGCTGCGAGATAGTCAACAGAACCCCCGAGGGTCAATGAACGCCGTTTCGATTGTGAAGGAACTGGAACTTAAACGCGAGGCCGCCCGTCATGGCGGTGGCGCGAGCCGTATCGATACTCAGCACGACAAGGGAAAACTCACGGCGCGTGAGCGTCTTGAGGTATTGCTCGATCCCGATTCGTTCGAGGAATACGACATGTTTGTCGAGCATCGCTGCATCAATTTTGGTATGGAAAAAACCAAAGTGCCGGGTGATGGGGTGGTGACTGGCCACGGCACCATTAATGGCCGTTTGGTGTTCGTCTATTCGCAGGACTTCACCGTATTAGGCGGGTCGCTTTCCGAGAACAACGCCAAGAAAATCTGCAAAGTGCAGGACATGGCCATGAAAATGGGTGCGCCGATTATTGGCCTCAATGACTCTGGCGGTGCGCGTATTCAAGAGGGTGTGGATTCGCTTTCGGGCTTTGCCGAAATCTTCCAACGTAACGTGCTGGCCTCGGGTGTGATTCCGCAAATCTCGGTCATCATGGGGCCATGCGCAGGTGGCGCAGTGTATTCGCCAGCACTCACCGATTTCACCATCATGGTACGCGGTTCTTCCTATATGTTCGTGACAGGTCCTGAAGTGGTGAAAACCGTAACGCACGAAGAAGTCACGCAGGAAGAGCTTGGCGGTGCGGACGTGCATGGCAAGCATACAGGCGTTGCTGATATGGTCTATGACAATGACATTGAAGCGTTGATGCAGGTTCGCCGTTTGGTCAATTTCCTGCCGCTTTCAAATCGTGAAAAGCCTCCAGTGCGCCCGACGGAAGACCCCGCCGACCGTGTCGAGATGGCGCTCAATAGCGTGGTGCCCGATAATGCAAACAAACCTTACGATATGTTCGATGTGGTAAAGCGCGTGGTGGATGAGGGCGAGCTGTTTGAGATTCAGCCTGATTTCGCGAAGAATATCATCGTCGGTTTTGGTCGTATGGAAGGCCATACGGTGGGCTTCGTCGCCAACCAGCCGATGGAAATGGCGGGCTGTTTGGATATTGATGCCTCGCGTAAAGCGGCGCGTTTTGTGCGCTTTTGTGATGCGTTCAGTATTCCGCTTGTGACGTTTGTGGACGTTCCAGGGTTCTTACCCGGCACCTCGCAAGAGCATAACGGCATTATTCGCCATGGCGCGAAGTTGCTCTATGCTTACGCCGAAGCAACCGTACCGAAAATCACCGTCATCACCCGTAAATCTTATGGTGGTGCCTATATCGTGATGGGCTCGAAGCATTTGCGTAACGACATTAACTACGCATGGCCTTCGGTCGAGATTGCGGTGATGGGGCCTGAGGGTGCAGTTGAAATTATTTTCAAAGGCAAGCTCAAGGACAAGACAGAGATTGATGCAGCGGTGGAAAGCTACCGCGATAATTTCGCGTCACCCTTTGCGGCAGCAGCGCGTGGCTATCTCGATGATGTGGTGCGCCCACAAAATACGCGTTGGCGTATTTGCCGCGCGCTCGCCATGTTGCGCGAAAAGAAGCTCGAAAATCCGTGGAAAAAACACGATAACTTACCGCTCTAAGGGAGAAGCTCATGACGTGGCTTGATGCAAAGGGGTTGGAAAAAGACTGGAAAGAAAACCCACGCTGGAAGGGTGTGACACGCCCTTATTCAGGTCAGGATGTGGTGAAGCTGCGCGGCAGTTTGCCGATTGAATATTCGATTGCCTCGCACACTTCCAAAAAACTCTGGGACGCGATGGGCAAAGAGCCCTATGTGAATGCGCTAGGCGCGCTCACGGGTAACCAAGCCATGCAGCAAGTGAAGGCTGGGCTGAAGGCGATTTACCTCTCCGGCTGGCAAGTTGCGGCGGATGCGAACTTGGCGGGTGAAATGTACCCCGACCAATCGCTTTATCCTGCGGATTCTGTTCCCGCAGTCGTACGCCGAATCAACAATACCCTCAAGCGTTGCGACCAGATTGATTCCAGCGAAGGCAATATCGGCAAGACGGACTGGTTCCAGCCGATTGTGGCGGATGCGGAAGCGGGCTTCGGCGGCAACCTCAATGCCTTTGAGTTGATGAAGCAGATGATTGATGCAGGTGCCGCAGGTGTTCATTGGGAAGACCAGCTTTCGAGCGCCAAAAAATGCGGCCATATGGGCGGTAAAGTATTGGTGCCGATTCGTGAGCATATCGAGAAGTTGGTGGCTGCACGTTTGGCTGCCGACGTATGTGGCGTGCCTGCGATTATCGTGGCGCGGACGGACGCGAATGGTTCCTATCTCGTGACCTCAGACGTTGACCCGCGCGATGCGAAGTTCATTAAAGCAGGCCGCACGGTGGAAGGTTTCTTCAATTACGATGGTGGCATTGATGCAGCGATTAATCGCGGTATTGAATTTGCGCCTTATGCCGATTTAGTATGGTGCGAAACCTCGACCCCTGATTTAGCAGAAGCGAAAAAATTCGCTGAAGCGATGCATGCAAAATATCCAGGCAAATATCTCGCTTACAACTGCTCACCTTCCTTCAACTGGAAGAAGCATTTGGATGATGCGACGATTGCCAAATTCCAAAAAGAACTCGGTGCGATGGGTTATAAATTCCAGTTCATCACGCTGGCAGGTTTCCATGCATTGAACCATGGCATGTTTGATTTGGCATGTGCTTATAAAGAAGCGGGCATGGCGGGCTACGTGAAACTACAGGAAAAAGAATTCGCTGATGCAGCGCGCGGTTTCACCGCCGTGAAGCACCAGCGTGAAGTCGGTGTGGGGTATTTCGATGCGGTGGCTACCGTCGTATCGCAAGGCAATGCCTCGACGACCGCATTCAAAGGATCAACCGAAGAAGAACAATTCCACTAGGAACAACCATGTTTAACTCGATTCTAATTGCCAACCGTGGCGAGATTGCTTGCCGCATTATGCACACTGCCAAGAAAATGGGCATGCGTACCATCGCTGTCTATTCCGAGGCAGACACCAATGCGTTACACGTAAAGACCGCGGATGATGCTGTTTATATTGGCCCATCGCCTTCAGTGCGTTCGTACTTGAACGTGGATAATTTGATCTCGGCGATTGATCAGTCGGGCGCTGAAGCGGTTCACCCTGGTTATGGATTCTTGTCAGAGAAAGAACATTTCGCACGTGCCGTGATTGAGCGCACCAGTGCAACATGGGTTGGGCCAAGCCCGCAAGCCATTCATTCGATGGGTGATAAAATTGAATCGAAAAAAATTGCAAAAGCGGCGGGTGTGAATGGTGTTCCCGGTGTGCTGGAAGCGATTGCGGACGTGAAAGAAGCCAAGAAAATTGCTAATGAAATCGGCTACCCCGTCATCATCAAAGCTGCCGCAGGTGGCGGCGGTAAAGGGATGCGCGTGGTGCGCTCCGACAGTGAGCTTGAAGACGGTATGAAAATGGCGTCGAGCGAGGCGCGTTCAAGCTTCAATGATGCGCGCGTATTCATCGAGAAATATTTTGATTCACCGCGTCATATCGAGATTCAGATTCTTGCCGATAAATACGGTAACGTCGTGTCGCTGGGCGAACGTGAATGCTCGATTCAGCGCCGTCACCAAAAAGTGATTGAAGAAGCGCCAAGTTCATTTTTGACGCCAGATATTCGCGCGCAAATGTCGGCGCAGTCCATCGCGCTGGCGAAACAAGTGGGCTATGTTTCCGCGGGGACGGTGGAGTTCATCGTTGATCAAGCGGGCAACTTCTACTTCTTGGAGATGAATACACGCTTGCAGGTGGAGCACCGCGTGACCGAGCTTGTTACAGGCATCGACCTTGTCGAGCAGATGATTCGCATTGCAGCGGGTGAGAAATTACCCTTCACGCAAGACGATATCAAAACGAATGGCTGGGCGTTCGAAAGCCGCATTTATGCGGAAGACCCAGCGCGTGGATTCTTACCATCAACAGGCCGCATCACCAAATATGAAGAGCCGGAGACGAAAGCAGGAACCGTTATCGACACCTCGATTTATGAAGGTGGCGAAGTCAGCATGTTCTATGACCCCATGATTGCAAAGCTTTCCATTCATGGTGCAACGCGCGAAGCGGCGATTGATACGATGGTGGAATCGCTTGGTGATTTCACGATTCAAGGTATTGCGCATAACACTAGCTTTTTGCAGGCAGTGCTGAGCCATGAGCGTTTCCGCAAAGGCGATATCTCGACCAACTTTATCGAACAAGAATGGCCCGCAGGTTTCACGGGTGCTGAGCTTTCGACGGAAGCGCAGAAGGTGTGCATGGCGGTGTCGGTGTTCTGTTCGCTCAGGGATATTGAGCGTAATGCGCAAATCTCTGGCCAATTGCCGGGGCGTTCGCCTGCGATTGGTGCGCGTTGGGTCGTCACCATCGGCGGTAACTCAGTTTCCATCTACGCGCGTAAAAAAGATTATGGTTACGATATTTCCTATGACGAGGGGATGTTGGTGATTCGCTCGAGCTGGAAGTTAGGTCGTAAGCTTTTCCAAGGTACGGTGAATGGCCGACCCGTAAGCGTGCGTGTTGCACCGCTGGCGGATGGGTATCAGCTCAGCTACGCAGGTTCCGAAGTGAAGGCCTATGTACGCACCTTACGCGTTGCGGAACTCGCGCAATATATGCCGGTGCGTGAAGTGGTGGTGTCGCAATACGAAGTCACCGCGCCGATTGCGGGTTTGATTTCAGCCATTCATGTTCAGGCTGGTGATATGATTCGTGCGGGCCAACAGCTCTTTGTGATTGAGGCCATGAAAATGGAAAATATCATCTACGCGGATGCGGACGCGAAGGTGAAAGCTGTGCATGTTGCAGCACCATCTAGCGTTACTGCAGGGCAGCTGGTCATTGAGTTTGAGTCGGGCGAAGACGAAGCGCAAAAAGCGGCTTAACCCGCTTTTGCTTTTTTCATGACCATCGTTTCTGGTTCTATGGCGAGGATGGCGGCCTCGTCCACCTCATCCATCTGTTCCGCATTGAGGAACATCTCAGCAAATTTTCGGTAAACTTTGGACTGAACAAAAAAGTCCACCAACTCAGGGTCAAGATGGTTTGTCTTTTTGAACTGGCCGATGATTTTCATCGATTCGCTCAAGGTCTTGGGTTTTTTGTAGGGACGGTCAGAGGCAGTGAGCGCCTCGAATACATCGGCAATCGCCATCATCCGCGCGGGTAGGGACATGGTGCCCGCGAGCAGGCCTTTGGGGTAGCCCGTGCCGTCCATCTTCTCGTGGTGGCCGCAGGCATATTCTGGCACGCGTTTGAGGTGTTTCGGCCATGGCATACTCTCCAACATATTCACCGTATGCACCATATGGTCATTCATGATTTGGCGTTCTTCGGCGGTAATCGTACCGCGGCGGATGGAGAGGTTATAAAGTTCATTCTCAGTGAGTAGTGGGTGTTCCTGCCCACCAATCATCACGAGGCGTGCACCGATTTTCTTTTGGCGCTCGATTTTCTCGTCCTCTAAAAACTCGCCGCCAATATTAGAGGTTTCGATAAAATTCAATTCCTCATCTAGCAAGCGAATCTCGTCGTCATATTGCGGCTTACTGATGGCGCCCTCGAGCAGTTTGATTTTCGCGTCGCGCTTCAAGACCTCAAAACGTGCACGCACGATATGGATGCGGTCGAAGATGGTTTCAAGCTTGGTGGCCTTGTCCATGATGTGGACTGGCGTCACCATCTTGCCTGCATCATGCAACCAACCGGCGATGTGCAGTTCGTATTTTTCCTCATCCGACATTTTGAAGTCAGCAAATTTGCCTTCATTGGCGTTACAGGCGGCCTCGGCAATCATTTCCGTCAATACGGGAACACGCACGCAGTGTGATCCTGTATAGGGCGATTTCGCGTCAATCGCCGACGCCATCATTTTGATGAAGCTCTCCAGCAGCGTTTTCTGGTCCTGAATCAGCGTTTCTTTGTCGATGATGACGGCGGCTTGTGAGGCCAACGCGTCCACCAACTCACAGACTTCATCGCTGAAAATCACCGTGGCGCCCGTGTCGGGGTCTTTAGCGTTGATGAGTTGCAAGCAGCCAATGGCTTCGTTGCGGTGGTTAATCATCGGGATGGTGAGTACTGATTTAGTACGGAAGCCATATTTCGTGTCGAATTGTTTGGTGCCTGCAAAGTCGAAGTCCTTCGATGCATACACGTCATGGACGTTGAGTGATTCTTTGGTGACCACCGCTTTGACTACTTGCGTGCGCATATGCGGCTCGCCCGTGGCGGGGTCGTAGAGGCGAATGACATGGAATGGTGGTTTTTTGCCAGTGGTGCCGCCAAAGCTGATGCCTAGCGAGTCGGTACGCACAATGACGTATTCGAGCACGTCCTGTTCAGGGGATAGGATGTAGAGGGTTCCGCCGTCTGAATTGGTGATTTCTTTGGCAGCGAGCAGGATGTGTTCGAGCAAGGTGTCGCGGTCACGCTCGCTTGATAGTGCCGCGCCAATACGCGTCAGGCGTTGGACGAGTTCGACTGCATTTGCTTCGATATGCCTACGATTCATATCGCTTCGTTAACACGAAGCTGGTGTATAGTGAAGTGTGAAAGGTGAATTCACCATCCACCATCCACAATTCACCGCTTACTGTTACGCGTCAGCAATGGCACCTTTTTGCACGCCTTCATAAGCGCGTATGGTGAAGTGCGATGAGGTTTCCCGTTTTTTAAGTGTTTGCGCGATGTGCGTGGCAATGCATTCGACAGTAGAATCCGTCTCGATGATGCGGCAGCGCGCGGTCGGGTAGGTGAGGGTAAATTCGCCTTGCTGGGCGCGATAGGCGAAATGCGTCATGCCATGTTCGGCATGTGTCACGTCTTCGTGCGTACCAATATAGGCGCAGAACCAATCGTTTGCCCATGCGCGCTCCAACTCATGTGCACGTTCGCCATTGCGTAGGATTTGGATACGAGAGCGATGGCCATGCGCAATGCGTTGGCAGTTGCCACCATGTTTTTTGAGGCCGTGGACATAGTGATAGGTCGGATCGTTGGTCGTTTCATGACGCAGGACGATTTCAATTCCCTCCACCCCTTTGGGTACGAGGGGGGAAAGTCTGTCTTTTAGATAGGCAATCATGGCGTCGTTGGTGACTGTATCGCTCTTCAGCAACGTCACCGCTTCATGGGGCGAGCGATGTTCGAGCCATTCGCCATCGCCAAAATTCCAGCGCAGTGCGAGGGACTGTTGCTGATTATCCAGCACGAGTTGGTGCGAATATTGCGGCACAATCAGTGTGTGGTCAATCGATGCATCAATCGCGTTCTTCAAGGCTTTTTTGACGTCGGAAAAATCCATCACCATCGATTGCTCATCAAGTAGCCCATCGAGTGTTACGTCTACCATCCAGCTCTCGCCCAGCATCCCATGCTCAGGGTGCAAATAGGCGGAGTCGATGGTGGTTAGATGTTCAACGAAAAGTTTCATATATTTCATATACATAGAGTTTTATCATTCGTCTAGTCCTGTCATCAGTGTGTCACAATTATATGTTAAGTTGTTGAGATGTCGAATTCCCTACCAGAGCTTGAAACACCGCCAAATGCGATCATGCTGCTATCCGATGCTTTCAGCGGTCTAGTTCGGTATGGACAGAATAAGACGATGCTCAATATTTTTCCACCAAGCGCTGATGCTGACACAGACATAGATGATTTTACAACATTCGAACGTGACGATCGCCATAGCGACAAACGGCGACTACATGCCAAGAATACTTCTGGGTTGCCGGCAATCGTTTCGGGGTTGCACATGGCGATGCGTGGACACGCTAGGGACATCAATATCAAGCATAGCGATGCTCTCAACGAGCATCTTAAACAGATTACTTTATCTGTCCAGCCTGCTGCGATGCAGCAGTATATTGAAGCGTTAGAAACATTTGCTAAAAGTGATTTGCTCAGTCCAGAAACTCTTGCTTTGCTTCAAGCGCACCTTGAGCAGGTCAAACAATTTGCTGCTGCATCAGAATGGACGTTTTATGATAAGGCTATGCTATTGCGACAGTCGGTATCTTTCTACACAGCCTGCGCCATAAGCCTAGAAAAGGAGTCGATGGCGCCGCATGCGCAAGCAATGGAAAAGAGCTTGCAGGTACTATTTGCTGATTTGCCAAACGATTTTAATAACCTTGATAGTCTTAATCTTACGCTACGCGATGCAGAGGGTCAGCCAATTGACGTGACGGTGAATAATCAATTGGAAGACGGCAAATCACTCGCAGGACTCATTTATATTACCTACGCAGGTCGCGATGGATTTTTGGACACCAAAAAGTTTCCGAATATCTACCGACAATTAAGCTCTCATATGATGGGCGATACTGCAAATATCAATGTTGCCATGAATGCAGCACGGGTCAATGTACTCGACGCGCTGCAACAACAGCATCAGCTTGCAGAGGACGAAGCGAATAAGATATTATGCTCTTCAGGATTTAATATTTCTACCGTACGGTGGAATAGCTTTTTTAGGACAATCCATCAGAATTATCATCAAGCAGCATTTCAGGAATATGTGATACGCCACTCAGGTACTGTGCATACAGACGATGTTCCTTTATACCAGCTTCGCCCTGTTCTGGATTCGCTCAATAGCGCGATGGAAAATGTTCCTTCTGCCATTCGTTTGGATCCGTTGGTACTGCCAGATTCAAGTAGCTTAGTACCTAAATCTCGTTTGGATTATTGTGGTTTATTGAATGCAATCTCACTGCGTATTGAAGAAGGGTTGGGACTGAAGGTAAAAAATGGTCGTCCTGAGAATCTTGCTAAGCTAAATGAGCGTATTGATGAACTCAAAGCAATGCTGTCACCCCATACTGAAGCTTCGGCGAATAATATGCTACTCGATGGGTATGCGCAGCAACCACCTAGCTCACGAGAACAAGCGACGATTGACACGATGATTGCCGATGTGCGCCAATTCTACACTTCTAATAAAACTAGGGACCCTTCACGTTTCCGCGATGATAATCTCGATAAACTATTAGCGATTGCTGAGCGTGAGCCAGATAGAGGCACGCGCAGCTTTGCGGGCTAGAGGCTAATAGCCTTTAGTGCGTGCAGTTTCGTAAGTAGAGCTACAAGCGCAAGGCCCTTCACCACGTCATGATCTCCCTCAATCGCGCTGAATAAATGGCGGCCGAGGGATTCGAGTTTATAGGAACCGCAGCTGCTTAATGGGGCATCGGCGGTGATGTAGGCTTTGATTTCAGCAGGGGTAAGCGGGCGGACGGTGAGGGTCGCCTGTGCCGTATGCTCCCAGACGATTTTACTGCCCTTAGTGATGACCAGCCCATTGGTTTGGGTGTGGGTGTGGCCCGCCAGTGCGGCAAGCTGTGCTTCGGCCTTTTCGTGGGTGCCGGGCTTGTCGAATATCGTGCCATTCAGGCTGCATATCTGGTCGGCGCCAATGGTCAACGCATCGGGGTTCTTCTCACTCACCCAGAGGGCTTTCGCTTTGGCGAGCTCGATGGCTTTTTGGGCAACGCTCAGGTGGGCAAGGGTGGGTTTTAATGCGTCTTCGTCCACCCCCGAGGGCATGACGCTAAACCGCAAGCCCACTTCCTTCAGCATCTGCTGACGAATGGCCGAGCCAGAAGCGAGGATGAGTGGGGTGTGCTGAGTGATGGTCATTAACGTGGTGGTGGGGGAGGTGACTTATCTGGTGATACTATACTCAAACTTGGCAGCAAAATAAGATCCATTCTTGGACAACCGAGTTTGTATAGATTCTCAAACTCTTTTTCTGGTTCCATAAGTGAGCTTAGCGTAAGCTTCGCCATCGTTGACGATGGGTCAAATGTTGGGTTGGGCAGTTTTTCTGCTGCAGGTGCAACTGAATTATACCTACCTATCCATATGCCTAAATCTTCGATTCTTTGGTTTAGTTCTTTAATGCGATGTTGATATGCATCGCCTGTGTAAACGTTATGGTTAGGTAGTGGAAAACTAATATTTATTTGTGCGTCCGCTAATTTAGTCAAGGTTGGGTTTTCGCGTACTAAACCATCAAATTTGGCACTTAGAATGTAACCAAGCAACTCAGCATTTCTTGCGTCATCTTCATCAAGTTGCTCCACTTCTTGTTCTAAAGCTAGCATCTCAAGGTTCGCTACTTCCATAGCCCTGCCCATGCCGAAGGTTTCATCATTCACTGGTTCAGTAAATGTTAAGGTTGCCTTGTCTGCTCCAGCTACGAGTTCGTAGCTAAACATGGGTAAGTGCCTGTCGCTATCGAGAATCGTACTATTATAGCGCTCGATAACATTACGAAATTCTTCTGCTTCTGGTGCGCTCAACTGTGAAGCAACAACTTGGGTTTTCGTATCCGTAAGGCTTAGGCGCGATACGTAGGATTTAATCTCACGAAACAGTTTGAGTTGTTGAAAGTTGACTAGTTTATCCGAATCGTCACCAATCATAAAACGTCCTATTGCTGAATCATTGCCATCAGTTCACTGCGGCGATTTGTGTCGGTTTTGAACACGCCGAGCATGGCGGAGGTAACGGTGGTGGTACCCGCTTTATGCACGCCGCGTGTGGTCATGCATTCATGCGCTGCGTCGATGATGACCGCAACACCGCGTGGCTTCAATACATGTGCAATGGTTTCGGCAATTTGGTTGGTCATGAGTTCTTGGGTTTGTAAGCGCTTGGCGAATACATCCAGCAGGCGAGCGATTTTACTGATGCCCACGACTTTCTTGTTAGGGATATAGGCGATATGTGCCTTGCCGATAATCGGCACCATATGGTGCTCGCAATGTGATTCGAATTGCATGTTTTTGAGAAGCACGATTTCTTCGTAATCCTGAACTTCCTCGAAAGTTTTGGCCAACACATCCTCGGGGTCTTGATCGTAGCCTGCGAAAAACTCGCGGTACGCATCCACCACACGCTGCGGCGTGTCACGCAGGCCTTCGCGCATCGGGTCATCACCCGCCCAACGAATCAGGGTTTTGACCGCCTCTTTGGCGTCACTCTCAGAAGGGCGTGGCAGTGGCGCATTTTCATTGGCAGGGTGGGTAGCGCCCACGGGCAGTTTGTTTTTAGGTAACGTCTTCATTTAGTCCTCTGTGGTCATTGCGAGCGTTAGCGAAGCAATCCATCTTTCTTCACGTAACTGAAGATGGATTGCCGCGTCGCTGCGCTCCTCGCAATGACGCTATATCATGATGGCTATATACGCCAAATCACCTTAAATACAAGGAAACTATGCGTTTTCGCTACCGCTTTGCTGCGACATGACGACGTTGAGAGCCGCCATTTGAGTGGCAAATTCAGCATTGCGTGCATCTCTTACCTCTCGCGCTTCAGCGGTTTCAGGAACGTAGTCACGCTCAATCTCTGTTGCGACTTGGCTGGTATTGCAATAACCGCCAAAGATATTCGCGGCGATTTCAAGCACCTCACGGCGAGGGTCATTGGCGGCGTAATCCTCGCGGCGCGGCATGCGCTGTGCTTCTGCTAGGCGCTGATAATCGGCGAATGTTTGACCATTAATGCTGGGCATAGATTCTTGCGCAACGCCCATGCTAGCGAGTTGTACAAAACCTTCACCACCAGTGATGGTCTGACCGTTAATGCTCACCATGTTGAATTGCGCACCCGTAAAATCGACACCTGCGATATTCACATTATCCAGCGTCACATTACGCCAAATGGTACCTTGCAGTTGGCTATTCAAACCAATCGTCGCCTCGGTAATCGTGCTATTGCTGATAATCGCGCCCGGCTGAGCACAGAAGGTGATGATGCTGGTCGCAGCGTCGGATTTCAATTCATTAAGCTGCGCGCCCGCTTCCATCGTAATATGCATGGTCGCGCCGCGCACGTTGCAGCCGTCAACCGCCGCGAATGGCTGTAAATGCAGCGTACCGCCTTGTGTCTCGGCAAAGCTGATGTCGCGATACGTACCGCGTGGCAGCACGAGCTGGTCTTCTTGCCCCATACCACGAAAAATCACCCCATCCATGGTCACGTTGGCGACTTCTTCATTGCACAGGCTATTGAAGGTGGTGGCGGGGATGAAGCACACATCGTGCAGATGCGCGCCTGATAAATCCAGCTCCAGCCCACGTTCTTGAAGGTTCAGGCCTAGCGGATCATCATCGCTGGTGAGATATTCCACGTCCTTTTGGCGGAAGACAAAGTCCTTGAGGGTATGGCCACCCAAATCACCAAACTGCTGGATATTATAGGGCGTTGCGCCTTCGGGCAGTGCGGCGTTGGCGTCTTGCATCACAAGTCCAGCCGCGCGGTAATAATCTTTGAGGTCAATGGAAGGCGGCTCGCCATCGCGCGCGACGGCGATACGGCGTGCTTCCGCCAATGCGGTTTCACGCAATGCAAATAGTGTGTTTCGTGTGGTTTCAAGCTGCGCGCTTTCGCGGTTATCGCCCTCAAGCGAGAGAGACGCGCGGAGTTTACTGAGTGTTCGAAGCAGTGCCATAGGATTAGTTTTACCGAAATTTGCTTAAAATTTTATTAACATTTGAGGGGGCAAAAAAATTTATGAGGAGCAGGGGCTATTCTTTAGCATTTTCTTATAACGCTGAAGTTGAGAGCCAGCGCTGCGCCCTGTGGATAAGTTGATAATCCCCTAAAATTTTAACTAATTTTGGAGGGGTTTTGGGGCTAAAAAAACCTGTTTTACGTTAACCATTCATTAAGCCTATGTGGGTAAGTTGGGCAGACAAAAACGTCTTAGGGCAACGACCTTAAGAGCATAACAGGGAATAAAAGACTTGGTAAGCAATAGCACAGAAGAACGCGGCCTAGCCGCGCGCGCCGATTCGGGAGGACTCCATGGTTGAGCCCTCGCCAGTCGCTGACGCAAAGATTCCTGAACTTCTATCTCCTGAAGCGGCAGGCGATCTTATTAAGAAAATTCATGAAGCATTCTTTGGTGGGGAAGAAGCTGTCACCATAATTAATTGGGAAGCTAAGGAACCTGCGGCATCATTCCGTGCTGCTAAGCGTGGTGCTCTTACCGATACTTCAGCGCCAAGCAATGAACGCGCTGATCTAGAGGCCGCTATCGAAGCGGCTATCAGTAAATTAATGGCGGGCGTAGATTATGCCGATGATGCAAGTGTAGCAGGTGTTATTCAGGCCATACGTGATTGCACCGACCCTAAGCAATTGACCAATTTGGTGCAGAATGCGCAATCCGTTATCGCTTCAGCAGCAATTGCTGCCCAAGCGAGGGATGGGGATGAACGCCAGAAGCAGCTTGATCGCAACGAGATTGAAAGGCTTAGATTGTATAGTGATTGGTTCGGTGGTGATGAAGATGCGGTTAACCGCATGATGGGCTATGACCGTATCGCTATTTATTCTGATGATCCTGATGCCGTGAGAGCAGCCGACAATGCAGCGGATGACTTAATTCGTTCAACTGCTCCCAACCCACAAGTTGCGGATGATCGTATTGCTCAGCGTCGTCAACAAAATGCTCAAGAACGTATTGAAAATCGTGCTGTCACTACCACTGAAGAGCGTGCTGCTTTGATAGATAATCCCGAACTAACGCCTAGCGAGGCTATTGCAAATGTTAATCGGCAAACCACAAGTCTGGATCAGGCATTGCTTGCTCAAGTTCGCTCTTCTAACCTTAACCAGACGGGTGTCACGACGGATGGAGATCCTGCACCAGAGCCTTCCGCGCTCGCTTCAAGGCCTGTAGTGGTTGCTGAGACTGCTGCCCCTTCATTTGGTGCTATGGGGTAGAAACTTCATCAAACTGTCACATAACTGACGCGAATATCTGCTATTTCCTCTCGCATAGTAATTACACATGCAGGAGGAAACTATGGTTACAGAAGCAGAACGTCGTCAAGCTGGTACTAATATCATCAATCGATATACGAGCGAGAATCCCAATTATCGTAATTACACAGCTGATAATATTAATGCGCTTGATGATGTGATTATTAGTGGATTACTTACTGTACTCACCAACTCTCCTGAACGTATTGATGAGTTTAAACCCACCAATATGGGTTATGGTGAATTTGCAGCGCATATATTTCGTAATGCTGCGCGCCTTCGCGATGAAAGAGGTAATAGTATACTGAGCACGGAGATGGAGGGCTTTATTATTGCGGCCGCGTCAAGCGGTTCGGGTTTGCCATCAGATCGAATCAGCATCGATAATCCATCTGCGCTTCGGTTTAACGGTACATTCCGTGTTGTGAGTGTAAGCCCACTTGGTGAGTGTGTGATTGAATTTGTTGGTGCTCAAGGCAACGCGCAAATCGTTATCAATGGTGTTCAGCCTGAGCACATTGAAGCGCTCTATCTAGCCCGTGAAATAGGCACTGATTTAGTAACACGGCGAGCAGTGCGTGACATTGATCAAAATATACCGAATGGTCATGCTCTGCTTTCACGCAACACCACGATTGCGACAATAGGTGTTGACCCACTATTAGAGCCGTTTAATCGTTACCGCCAGCAAAACTCCCAAGCCTCAGAGCGTGAAGCGCAGGAATATGCTCTCAGACAATACATGTTGAATTATTTACAAAGTGTGGATAGTGCCAGACCTGCGCTTGTGGGTGCAATGCTTGGTTCAGAAGCGGTTTTTGCTGATCGAGGAAGTGCATTATATCAAGATATCAATTCTACCAGAAGTGCTGCAGAACTTGCGGCGACTATGGAATTTATCTTCAATCCGCATGATGGTATTGAACCTACGCCTAGCACTGAAATGACTACGCTTGCAGATCTGGCGAGACGTTGGCGTGAGAATGGCTATCGTGGGGCCGTTTTGGGTGCCGACATAAGCTCTCCCCCATCAAGCTTGCGTGCCTCCAATGATAATGGAGTGGTGGTACCCGCTGCTGTAAGCGCTGCCGGCAGTTTCTAACAGAGCAACCCACCAAACCCCGCCCACTCATAAGGTTGGCGGGGTTTTTTATTGCGGTCACCTCTCCCTGAGGGAGAGGTCGACGAGCATTGCGAGTCGGGTGAGGGCTTCTTCAGCCGACAGAACGAGTAATGCCCTTACTACCATATAATACCCTCACCCTAGCCCTCTCCCTGTGGGAGAGGGGATTCAAGATTCCCGCTTTCACGGGAATGACAAGTGGGCTATAACCACTCCCCATGAATGACCGCCCCTTACAGTCCAAGCAATATGCCACCGCGTCGCACGCGCATGGCCAGCAGAAGCGCGACACGACGGGTGAGGTCTATGCGGCGCTGGATTTGGGCACGAATAACTGCCGTTTGCTCGTTGCCAAACCCTATTTCCAACAGCATACGCAGCATAAAACCCTCAAAGTGGTGGATAGCTATTCGCGCATCGTGCGGCTTGGTGAGGGGGTGAGTGAGTCGGGCATTTTGTCGGAAGAAGCGATGAAGCGCACCATCAAGGCACTCGCCACCTGTAACGTGAAGCTGCAAAAATACCCTGTCGCTAAGTCGCGCTTTGTGGCGACGGAAGCATGCCGCCGCGCCAAAAATGCTGAGGAATTTTTGAATCGTGTGGAAAAAGAGCTCGGCCTGAAGGTCGATATTATTTCGAATGAAGAAGAAGCGCGGCTGGCGTTTCTTGGTTGCTCGTCGCTGCTGCATAAAGATACGCGCTATGCGCTGGCCTTTGATATTGGTGGCGGCTCGACGGAATTCATGTGGGTGAAAATTGACCCCGAACAGCCTATGAGCGCGCATAAGCGCCACCTCATCCAAGACTGGCTGAGCCTACCTTACGGCGTTATGAATATGTCGGAGCAGTTTGGCGGCCCTGCCTATACGGAGATGTATTTCGAGGAAATCGTTGCCAAAATTTCCGAACTGCTCGTGCCGATTGAGCGCGAAAACCAAATCGCCTCGCGTATGTGGAAAGAGAATGTGCAGATGCTTTCGACATCAGGAACGGTGACGACGCTGGCTGCCATTCACCTTGATTTGCCGCATTATGACCGCAGCAAAATTGATGGCATTAAATTGTCAGTCTCCGATATTCGTGGGGCGACACAAAGCCTCATGCGCATGTCGCACGCGGAGCGCGCGGCGCATCCGTGCATCGGCGCTGCGCGGACTGATTTTATTTTAAGTGGCTGCGCGATTTTCGAGGCGATTGCCCGCATCTTCCCGATTGACAAAATCACGATTGCGGATCGTGGTGTGCGTGAGGGAATTATCGTGTCGCTGATGCGCGAGACGCATGGCTAGATAGCCATCGCCTGAAGGTTTGTTACTGGTGGACGGTTAAGATCATACGTTTCGGGCAAATGTTCCGTACGTTTTATAATGCCAAGGAATTGCTGCTTACCGTTTGCACAGACGGTGCAAAGCCCATCCCAATCATTCTCTTCAATATGGCGTATAGTTTGCTGAACCATCGAAATCATTTCGCCAGCATGCATGACATCGGTCATAATCCATCGTGGTTTATCAGCTAGGGGTATTCCCTTCGTTATTACATATTCGGGATGTTCAGCAGCGAGTGCGCGGCGTTCTTCGAGGTAGCGTCTACGCAGTTCGTCTTGTGAGCGCTGGAAGGTCTCCGTATCGAGGCGGCCACGCGCCTGCTCTTTTTGTGCAGCATAATCGTCGCGCTCTTCAGGAAAGCGGTCAATATATTGTGGCCCGCGCGCAATCCTTTGCGCGATATTGGCGTAGGAAGCTAGCGCAAGCTGTTTACCAACAGCCCTTTCAAGGTCAGTCATTCCGTTTAATAGAGCTTCGCCAATTTTCGACTCGGCATATTCAAGGCTCTTCATCATGCCTACCGAGTTTGTAGGTACACGCTGCATGCTCAGGAAGTGGCTTTCCGAACGCTGTATGCTGTTGATTGGTGTATGTGGAATCACCCCATCACGTGCACGGATGCGTTCTTGTATGGCTCCGATGCTTCGCGCTTTTCCATAGGTTGTTGGCTCGACACCGCTATTCACCATGAAACGGCGAAAATGCGCGCTACCTTCGCCGCGTTCACAGCATTTCACGCTGGAACTGACGAATTGATCATGCGGTGAAATTTCTGTTGCTAGGGGAGCATCTTGAGCGGTGAGTTCGTGCCACTCTGGTAGTTTGTTTTCAGCAACCGCATAATATCGCAAGGCTTTGGTAATACGCGCTTCGGACTGAGCGGATATAGAAGGATCGGGATGCGCGTCAATGTAGCGCAGAATGTTCGTGAAGCCTGCATTCTTCACATCACTCAGGTCGCGGATGGTTTTACAGCTTGTGAAGAAATCATCCAATGCATGTTCATCGCCGCGCTCCTCTGCCTCGATAGCGTGCATGGCAAGGCGCATGGCATATTGCAAAACACGCAGACCTTGTGACGAGTCTTGTTCGACCTCACCAGTAACGGCACGACTTTGCACGGTAGTGGGTTCGCCGAATACCTCGTCGCCGTCATGCCAAAGACAGGTCAAGGCGCCTTCGCGTACGAGATTTGAAAACTCCTCACTTTCGATGGCCTCGCGCGTCATAGTGGCGGTGTCAAACTTCGCCCGATAACATGCGATGAAGTATTCCGCTGCTGCATGGGCAGAATGCTTCACGGGTGATTCACCCTCCTGTGGCAATATATTAGGGTCATCGGAAAAGCGATTGGTGTAGGACAAGCTGGTATTGATGAGTGCCATGAGTTTTAAGTCTGTAGCGTCTAGACCGAGGGCGCATGTCTGATTTAGTTCCCTAGCGAGCAGCATATGGGCATGCAACCGCTCAGTGTCGTCTCGGGTATTCACGTCTTGCTCAAGACCCGTATGTGCAATAATGACCGACTTGAGGCGTTCATAAATAGCTTCAGATTGTTGTGCGATGCTTTGCATATTTTTGGCCCTTTGATTGGACTGCTTATAGCCGCGTAACATGACAATCATATGACGGTTTGCTTGCGTTTTTTGCATGGGTCGTGTCTATGCAATGCATGAGTAAAAAGAAATCATCAGGCAATTCGCGTAACGTTAATGCGCGTGTGAAAACGGCGAAGGGTCGCAAGACCTCGTCGATTTTATGGCTGCATCGCCAACTTAATGACCCCTATGTGCAGCAAGCGAAGCGTGACGGGTATCGTTCTCGCGCCGCTTATAAGCTGATTGAGATGGACGAGAAGTTTGGATTGTTAAGCGCCGGCGACAAGGTGGTGGATTTAGGCTGCGCACCCGGTGGTTGGGCGCAGGTGGCGGTGAAAAAAGTCGGCCCTAAGGGCAAAGTGGTTGGCGTTGATTTGCTGGAAGTGGAGCCGGTGGCGGGTGCGGATTTATTCGTGCTCGATTTTCTGCAAGAAGACGCACCGGATATCATCAAAGAGCGCCTCAAGGGTCGCGCCCACCTCGTGATGAGTGATATGGCGGCGAATACGACAGGCCATAGCACCACCGACCATATACGCATCATTAATCTGTGCGAATTAGCCTATCATTTCGCTACCGAAGTATTGGCCGTGGGTGGGGCGTTTGTGTGCAAAGTGCTTAAAGGCGGGGCGGAGGGGGAACTCCTCAAGCAAATGAAAAAAGACTTCGCGGTGGTGAAACACGCGAAGCCTTCTGCGTCTCGCTCCGACTCGGCGGAGAGTTATGTCGTTGCAACGGGTTTTAGGAAAGTTTAGCCTTCTTGATCATCGCCCGTTTTGCCGCGACCACCATAGCCTGTGCGTTCCAATACATCGTCGGTCACCCAACGTCTAGCCCCGGGCTTTATTGCTTGATCTTGTAATGCCACCGCAACTTCTGCTGCAATTCCATTTGGTATTACAAAACTTGTCATCTCGTCCTTATTATTTTCAATAAGCATTACTGCTTTCACCTTGGCGATGCTCAAGAATGCTTCCCGCAAATCTTCGGGAATAGCTGGAAATTCTGCTTCTTTGCCGCCTCTGAGGTACACCTCGGCCTTTGCATGTAAATCTAAGACGATTCCGAGGGCCTCTACTTGTTGAAAATGCATTTTTTGTTCACTGAGCCCACCGATAAATCGTGCTTGTTCACTTAAGCGCGTAGAAATCGAAAGCAACTCATTTTGTGTCATAAACATATATGCGGTTACGTATGGATTTTTTGGCGTGTCGGTCATTTTTACTCTCCTCTATTTCTTATATTCTAGCGATTTTATGCACCTGAGTGTATGACAGTTTTTTGACAATCTATCAATTTTAACCCATTCTATTTTATGCATTAATCTGCAGGGCCTCTATCGCCGCGCTTCAATGCGTCGCCAGCGCGTATGAGGGTTCTTTGAAACGCTTCATCGTTTTGTGTTAATGTTGCGATGGCTGAACGAATATCTGCCTCAGTCCCACCCAGCTTATCTTGCCATCCTCCTCGAATATGACCGTCTTCGTCTGTTAGGAATGTACCTTTTTTGAGTGCACCGGACGTGTCGAACAATACAGTGTCTAAATATGTCGATGCTACTTCACTACGTGCGGTTGCTTGGGCGCGGGCAGTGTGTGCAGCAAGGCGATTGGCGGCGTATCTTGCCATTGCGGGGTCACCAGTACCAAGGCCTTCGCCCAAATGTGCAGAATCTGCGTAGGCGGGGTCGTCATTGAAGTCATATCCAGATTGTGCAAGCAGCGAAGCAATTTGTGCTGCGGTGGAGTCGCCTCTAACTTCTACGCCTTCCTCGCCCTCAAGCTCTTCAATTTTTCGTCTTCTCTCTTCTCTCTCATCTTCAGTCATCGCGAACTCTCTGGATTGGTGTAAAAGAGGATATCTAGCGTACATGGCAGATGCTTAGTATGAAGATTTCTTGACAATTCAAAGCGTACATGTGAAGAAGCGCTGCAACCCGAACCCATGGAAGTTGTTATGGTTGCCAATGAAATTCCCGATTTTCCCTTAGCCCTTACGTTTGACGACGTGCTGCTTAAGCCCGCTGCCTCGGAACTATTGCCCCATCAGGCCGATACGCGCACGCGACTGACGCGCGATATTGAGCTGGGCATACCGCTCATGTCCTCGGCGATGGATACGGTGACCGAGTCTGCGCTCGCCATTGCGATGGCGCAGCATGGGGGGATTGGCTGCCTCCACAAGAATATGACGATTGAAGAGCAGGCGAATCAAGTCCGCACGGTGAAGAAGTTTGAGTCTGGCATGGTGATTAACCCCGTCACCATTGCGCCAGAGGCGACCTTAGCCGCGGCCTATGCGCTCATGGATGTGCATCGTATTTCCGGTATTCCCGTCACGAAATCGGATGGGACGCTGGTGGGGATTTTGACGAACCGTGATGTGCGCTTTGCCTCCGACCCATCCCAAAAAGTGGCGGAGTTGATGACCGAAAAACTCATCACCGTCAAAGAAGGTATTTCGCGCGAAGATGCGAAAAAACTGCTGCACCAACACCGCATTGAAAAACTGTTGGTGGTGGATGATAAGCATCGCTGCATTGGCTTGATTACGGTGAAGGATATCGAGAAGGCGCAGAGCCACCCGCTTGCAGCCAAAGACGCGCGCGGACGTTTGCGTGTAGCGGCGGCAGTAGGGACGGGTAAGGATGGGTTGGCACGCGCCAGAGCCTTGGTCGATGCTGAGGTGGATGTGGTGGTGGTAGACACGGCCCATGGCCACTCCAAAGGGGTGATTGATGCGGTGAAGGAAATTAGTGGTTGGGGTGTTGCGGTGATTGCGGGCAATATCGCCACCGCTGAGGCGGCGGAGGCGCTGATTAAAGCAGGTGCCCATGCGGTGAAAGTGGGCATTGGCCCAGGTTCCATTTGCACGACGCGTATCGTGGCGGGCGTGGGTGTGCCGCAACTCAGCGCGATTTTGGATGTGGTGAAGGTCACGCGCAAAAAAGACATTCCGCTCATTGCTGACGGCGGCATCAAATTCTCAGGCGATTTGGCGAAAGCCATTGCCGCTGGTGCTAGTTGCGCCATGATTGGTTCGCTCTTTGCTGGAACGGAAGAAAGCCCTGGTGAGGTGGTATTATTCCAAGGCCGCTCCTATAAAACCTATCGCGGTATGGGTTCGGTGGGCGCGATGGCGCGCGGCTCGGCCGATCGCTATTTCCAGCAAGAAGTGGCTGACCAATTAAAGCTCGTTCCCGAAGGTGTCGAGGGTCGCGTGCCATTCAAAGGCGCAGTCTCGGGTGTGGTGCACCAATTGGTCGGTGGCCTTAAGGCTGCTATGGGTTATACGGGTAACGGAACGATTGCCGATATGCAGAAGAACGCGCAATTTGTGCGCATGACAGGGGCGGGCCTCAAAGAATCTCACGCCCATGATATTCAAATCACCCGCGAGTCGCCGAATTACCGGGTGGAGAGTTAGGTTCTGACTCGCTAGATTTGTGTTTTTGGCTCGTTACCGACGTAATCTGCACGAACTTTTTCTAGAGCTGTTACAAAGCTTTCATCTTGTAAAATCCTACAAGATTTTTCCACAATTTGCCGATTTTGTTGGGTTGGGAAGCTTTTGTTGGCAAGGCTTTTTGGGTAATCTTCACGCATTCTAAGCAGAAAAGCTTCCAAACTATCTTCTTCGACACTCTCCAGTTTTGTAGATTGAGGGTCGATGACTTGGTCTGAATCTGTTACTAATAGACCGGGTAGGTGGAACGGATGTTTCTGCTTTTGTAATTGTTCCATTATTGTACAGTTAATGTCTCCTAAAACTGAGCGCAGTTCATTGCTATTGCCTGATAATGCCGTTGTGGTTTTGAGGCCTAGTCTTTCAAGCGCTTGTGCGAAAGTCCCTCTAGTAGAAATATCTCGCTGTTCTATTCCCATGAGGTGAGAAAGACCATAGATGACCAGCCCGTTTTTGTCGTCAGGGATTACAGATTTAAGTATCGCAGCGCTGACAGAATCAGTGTCAATTTTATTGAGTAGATGTGTGCGATTCCACTCATGCTGTGCTTCAATAACTGCTTCGATATTCTTTAGTCGAGTTTTATATTCTGGATTATCTTTTAGTAAATCTTGTACTTCACACAGCATAAACGCGTATGCATTAGAAGATGCTACGTGATTACGGCGCTTATCTACATAATTCAATTCAAACCAGTTTCTTCTTGTATCCTCATCTTCACTTCGTTTCTTTCGACACTCTGCGATTTCAGAACTATATTTTGCTTCGTGTTGCTCAAGGCTAATTCCTGCATCACATCCTATTACTTCTATTCCTACGTCCACCGCAGTCGTTGTAAGGTCTACAGATGATTCGGCTGCCTTTGCGTAAGGAGGTTCGAGATAGGCTTTGAGCATTGCTTGTAAATAAGCTCTATCCGTTACACCTTCGGGAGGCTTAAGCTTCCCATCACGGTATGCCCACATAAATACGGTCATAAATGGAGCAAGCTCTTCCCCTAATACACCAACATTATGCTCGCTTATCAATTCATTAATATGTTTGGTAAGATATTGTTTTTGGCTGATTGTGCCGTGACCCTCGCCCAATGCTAGTACGTGACTGCCTTTCCCTGTTGGCAAGGCTTCATCGGTGAGGAATCGCTTAATGTTTGGCGATATGGGTTCTGTCATTCTAGAAATATATCAAATGACTATGACAACTCAGTGACAGTTGATTGAAATCAATGGATTTTTAACAAAAAAGTAATTATCACACAGCCCTATGAAACCCTCTGCCCGCATACAAGCCGCGATTGAGCTGCTCGAAAATCTTCAGAACGTCTGGGAAACCAAGCGTCACGCGCCGATGGATGCGCTGATGAATGATTATTTCAAAGCGCGGCGCTATATTGGCTCGAAAGATCGCGGGTCGATTGCTGAGCTGGTCTATTACGTGTTGCGTAATGGCGGTGCGCTCGAATGGCATGTCGAGAAAACGGGTAGGGCGGCCAATCCGCGCCGCGTGGTGATGGCGGCGCTCTATATCGGCCAAGGCTTATCCACCGACGAAGTGGCTGATTTATTTAGTGAAGAAAAATATGCGCCCAGCGCACTGACCGATGCAGAGCTTGGTATGTTGGATCGGCTTGAGGGCAAGCGGCTTGATGATGAGCAGATGCCTGTGGCGGCGCGCTACAATTTTCCCGATTGGATGATTGGTCGTCTCAAGGAGAGTTTTGGTGATGCATTGCCCGAAGCGATGGAAGCGCTCAATGCGCAAGCGCCCGTTGATTTACGCATGAATAGCCTGAAATGCCCGAGTGTGAATGCGTTGATTCACGAACTCGACAAGGCAGGACATCTCGCCACGCCGACGCCGCATTCACCAATCGGCGTGCGCCTCACAAAACGTATTGCGGCGTTTAATACCCAAGTTTTCCAAGATGGTTGGTTCGAGATGCAGGATGAAGGCAGCCAGATTGTCGCGCAATTGGTGGATGCGCAGGCGGGCGATAAGGTCATTGATTTTTGTGCTGGCGCGGGCGGTAAAACCTTGGCGATTGCCGCGACCATGAAAAATAAGGGGCGTATTCTCGCATGGGACACGTCCGAAACGCGCCTCAAACAAATGCCGAAACGCTTAGCGCGTGCGGGGGTTAGCAACGTACAAATTCATACGATTAGTGATGAAACGGACCAGTTTATTAAGCGCCATAAGGCGTCGGCGGATTGGGTGATTGTTGATGCCCCATGTTCTGGCTCTGGCACCTGGCGGCGCAATCCAGATTTGAAGTGGCGGTTTACCGCTGATGATTTGAATGAAGTGAAGCGCGTGCAGGCCAATATCCTTAAAAGTGCGGCGCGCCTTATCAAACCCTCAGGAAAGCTGGTTTACGTCACCTGTTCGGTCTTTCAGGACGAGAATATTCACCAGATAAACCAATTTCTTGGGGAACATCCGACATTTCGGGTTGCCCACCTTCCCAAAATATGGAATAAGCTCTCGACCACGCTGGCAGACGGTTCTTCCGTTCTTCAGCTAAGCCCGCATAAAGACGGGACGGACGGCTTCTTCGCAGCCGTACTGACCAACCAAGCATAGGCTGTATTGGAAGCGACCAATCGCCCATTCTATTGGAAAACAAAGGGAAACGTAATG
>JBMOEL010000005.1:0-29106 GCA_049314715.1 Rickettsiales bacterium | reverse complement strand
CTCACGCTTACCGCAAGCGCGAGCGAGCAGGGCACTGCAACCGAAGAACTCGCCGTTTCTTATGGCGCAGACACGGTGGAGATTGGGTTTAACAGCCGCTACCTGCTCGACATGATGCAGCAAATTGAAGGTGAAGTCGCGCAATTCGTATTCGCGGATTCCGCCTCACCCACGATTGTTCGCGACCCTGCGGATGTCGGCGCGCTCTATGTCATAATGCCAATGCGCGTGTGATTATGAAGTGCTTGCTAGCTACACTTAGTTTAATGGTGTTGGCTGCATGCGGTTTGACGGAAGCCCAAGATAATTTTGATAAATCTCAAAGTGCTTATAAGAAGTGCTTAATCGAAAACGCTAAAAAATTGTCTGTTTGCGAATCTGCACGGCGTCTCTATGAAGTTGATAAAGCAGAGTTAGAAAGAATCACGAACATTATAATCGGTTCTGAAGATGCTTCAGAATATCCAGTTTATCGTCAAAACAATCCCGTGCAGCCAAGCAGTTGGATGATGAATCAGGGTAACAAAACTTATATGTGCAACAACTATGGTGGTGCAGTTAATTGTTACTAAAGCGAGAGACATCGCATCCGTTTTCGTGCAACCCCACCCTATGATTCGTCATTCCAGCGAAAGCTGGAATCTGACTATACTGAAACTTTGGATTCCAGCTTTCGCTGGAATGACAGATGATGTGGAATGGCAGGCATGAAAAATCCCTGTGTTTATATGATGTCCAGTCGTAAGGATGGCGTTATCTATATCGGTGTTACGTCTGATTTAGTGAAGCGTGTGTACGAACACAAAAATAGAATTACCAAAGGTTTTGTAAGCCAATATAACGTGTTCAATTTGGTGTACTTTGAGCTACACGAAACCATGGAATCCGCTATTATGCGAGAGTCGCAAGTTAAAGCATGGAAACGTGCATGGAAAATAGAACTGATAGAAAAAGAAAATCCAGAATGGAACGATTTATACGCATCCAGAGCGTATGCTGTAGTCAGATTCCAGCTTGCGCTGGAATGACGGGTGCTAATGAACTCACCCCACGCCATTACCAAACTCACGCTCGAGAATTTCCGCAATTATCGGACGCTGTCGCTTGAGTTGCCCACAAAGCCCGTAATCCTCACCGGGCATAATGGGGCAGGGAAGACCAATATCCTCGAAGCACTCTCGCTGCTGTGCCCTGGGCGCGGTTTGCGCAAATCGACACTCAAGCAAATGGATCATCAGGCTGCGGGTGGTGCGCCGTGGGTCGTTGCTTTGGAGGTACAAAGCCGCGATGAATCTTATCGCATTGGCATGGGGCGGGATGGTGAATCGCAACGCGATAAGCGCATTTTGAAAATCGATGGTGAGTTGGTGCGTGGTCAAGCCGTGCTGACGCAAGTTACTAACGTGCAATGGCTCACACCCGCGATGGATCAGGTATTCATGGAAGGCAACACGGCGCGCCGGAAATTCCTCGACCGCATGGTCTATGGCTTCGACCCCGAACATGCCACGCGCGTGGCGCAATACGAACTGGCTATGCGTGAGCGCAACAAACTGCTGAGCGACCGTGCCTTGGCCGACCCGTATTGGCTTTCCGTGCTTGAACAGCAAATGGCCGAAGCCGGAATCGCCATGACGATAGCGCGCCAAGAAACCCTCGCCCGCATTGCGCAAGCTATGCAGGAATTGAACCCCAAATTCCCCAAGGCCATTACCGAATTACAAGGTACGCTGGAGACATGGTTGGCAAGCGGCCTTTCCGCCCTCGATGCGGAAGCTAAATTTGCCGCCCGTTTAGCCGAGATTCGCGGCCTCGATTCCGCCGCAGGTCGCGCAATGGAAGGGGCTCATCGCTCGCACTTCCATGTTATCCACAGCCTTAAAAATGCCATGGCCGAGCAATGTTCAACCGGTGAACAAAAGGCACTTTTGCTGTCGCTGATTTTATCCGCCGCGCAGGCACGTGCGCAATGGTGCGGATTACCGCCTATTTTGCTATTGGACGAGGTGATTGCCCACTTAGATGTGGATAAGCGAAATTGCCTTTTTGACGTCATTTCGAGCACTGCTATACAAGCATGGATGACAGGCACCGACGCCGCAGATTTTCAGGGCTTGCAAGCGTTTGCAACCGTGGTAGAAATCGCTGCAGGGGAAGCCCTCATAAAAGTACAATAATAACCAAGGTAAGCAGATGTCCGCTATGACCCAAGAAGTTGAAAGCAACGAGCCGAACGCCTACGGCGCAGATTCCATTAAAGTGTTGAAAGGCCTTGAGGCGGTTCGTAAGCGCCCCGGCATGTATATCGGCGACACCGACGACGGCTCGGGCCTGCACCACATGGTGTACGAAGTACTCGACAACGCAATCGACGAAGCCCTCGCAGGGCATTGCGATAAGGTTTACGTTGCCATCAATGAAGACGGTTCCGTCACCGTAGAAGATAACGGCCGCGGTATTCCGACCGACATGCATAAAGGCGAAGGCCGTTCAGCAGCCGAAGTGATTATGACTGAGCTGCACGCCGGCGGTAAATTCGACCAGAACAGCTATAAAGTATCCGGCGGTCTGCACGGTGTGGGTGTCTCGGTGGTGAACGCACTTTCCGAATGGCTCGAGCTCACCATTTGGCGTGACGGTAAAGAACATAAAATGCGTTTTGAGCATGGAGTGGCGACTGCGCCGCTCAAAGTAACGGGTGAAGCAAAAGGCAAGAAGGGCACGCAAGTGACGTTCTTCCCATCATCAGAAACTTTCACGCAAATCGTGTTTGATTATGACACGCTCGAGCACCGTATCCGCGAATTGGCGTTCCTGAACTCCGGAGTGCGTATTCTGCTCGTTGATAAGCGTGGCGAAGCACCACAAGAGACCGAATTCTACTACGAGGGCGGTACGCAAGCCTATGTGCAGTACCTTGACCGCAGCAAGACAGCCGTGCACCCGACCATCATGATGACGGGTGAGAAAAACGGTATTACCGTGGAAGTAGCGATGCAGTGGAATGATTCCTACCACGAAAACACACTGACTTTCACCAACAACATCCGCCAACGCGATGGTGGCACGCACTTGATTGGTTATCGCGCAGCACTCACCCGTTGCATCAACAACTATGCAAACGAGTCGGGCATTGCGAAAAAAGAAAAAGTCGAACTTTCGGGCGACGACGCACGCGAAGGCTTGACCGTGATTATTTCCGTGAAGGTACCAGATCCCAAGTTCTCCTCACAGACTAAAGACAAATTAGTATCCTCGGAAGTACGTCCCGTTGTCGAATCCATTGTGGGCGACAAGCTCGGCCAATGGTTCGAGGAGCACCCAACCGAGGCGCGTATCGTCATCGGCAAGGTGGTCGAAGCGGCGGCAGCACGTGAAGCTGCCCGTAAAGCCCGCGAATTGACACGCCGTAAAGGCGCGCTCGATATTTCGAGCCTGCCCGGAAAGCTGGCGGATTGTCAGGAAAAAGACCCAGCACTCTCTGAGCTCTTCATCGTAGAGGGTGACTCGGCAGGTGGTTCGGCAAAGCAAGGCCGCGACCGTAAATATCAGGCGATTTTGCCGCTGAAAGGTAAAATCCTCAACGTTGAGCGCGCGCGGTTTGATAAAATGCTCAGCTCACAAGAAGTCGGCACGCTCATCACTGCGATTGGTACAGGCATTGGCCGCGAGGAATTCAATGCGGACAAAGCCCGCTACCATAAAATCATCATCATGACCGATGCTGACGTGGATGGTTCACATATCCGCACGCTGCTTCTGACCTTCTTCTACCGTCAGATGCCGGAGTTGATTGAAAAAGGCTATCTCTACATCGCTCAGCCGCCGCTCTATAAAGTAAAGCGCGGCCAGCAAGAGACCTACTTGAAAAATGACGAGGCGCTCGAAGCATTCCTCACCAGCTCTGCGCTGGATGATGCGGAAATGCGTGTTGGCGGAACGCTGCTTTCAAGCGCGCAGTTCCAAGCCCGCGTGCAGGAAGCAACCCGCCTCACCAAGCTCATGCAAGCGATGAGCCGCCGCGTGCCGCTCGCTATGGTCGAGGCCGCAACGCTTTCGCACCTGTTTGCCGGTGGTAAGCTCGAGGCCTTCACCCATGTGCTCAACAGCCTGTCGGCTGATGGGGGTGGTTGGAAAGCCGAGAAGGCCGAAAACGGCATCACCGTTTCACGCACCGTGCGTTCGGTAGTGGAGCATGTGCTGCTTGAAGATAAATGGCTGCAAAGCCGCGAGGGTAAAGAGCTTGGCGGCGCGCATGCGCAAATCATGAGCGATTATGCATCGCCGAGCACTTTCCTGCGCAAGGGTAATGAATATCAAGTTCGCACGCCAACTGAGCTGCATAAAGCGGTCATGGAATCAGCGAAGAAGGGCATGTCCATCCAGCGGTTCAAAGGTCTGGGCGAGATGAACCCCGAACAGTTATGGGACACCACGCTGGACGCGACCAAGCGTACCTTGCTGCGCGTGAATGTGCATGATGCGTCGGACGCCGACGAGGCTTTCTCAACGCTGATGGGCGATATTGTGGAACCACGCCGCGACTTCATTCAGAATAATGCACTCAAAGCGGATATCGACGCTTAAGTATCGTCGTTTGATTTCGGTACGATCGCGCGACCCTCGGGTGGGTTGATGGCTTTACGCAGCGCATGCATAGCGGTAGGGCCAAGCTCTTTCGCTTTACTGTACAAAGCAGTTGCTTGGACAGTCATGGTCTCTGCTGCCAAATTAGTTCCATCGGATCCAATCAATACTTTACCGTCTGGCGTGCGTGGAACCATATGGAATACATCCACACCCTGCTGGTAGTGGGAATTGATGACGCGCCTTGCACTTGCAATAATCTTGTCTTTCACACTGTCTTGAAACGCAGCCATGTTTTCTTCAAAACCGTCTTGGCGCATATCTAAGGCAACATCTGCAACACCAGTGCTATCGTTAGTTCCCATTTGAGCAACAATGCCATAATCTGCTAATTGCCCGATTGCTTTGCTTATAGCTGTAGCCGAAGGTAACTTTCCAGTGGTGTCGGCGGCTAAATGTAAAATATCTCCTTCTTCTGCGTTATCATGCCCTGAAATAGAAACTATTCTAATAGGATCTGTTCTGTCAGGAGGGGTGTAGTCAAATTCTGTTCTGAAGCGAACGCGAGTATAGACATTACAGCCGCTTGCAATAAGAGCATCCGAAATGATCTTACCGTAGAGTTGACGGGTCTCGCTGGTGATGCCCTGTTCAGTCATGAGATTTGCTCCATAATGTATTTATGTGAAATCTCATAAGCCAATCGAGCGTGATCGTGTGTGACAGTTTCATGAACATTAAAAACCCGGATTTTGAAGCAGATGGTTGGGGTGCAGGTGGGCGAGAACGGCATCAGCGTGTCGCGCATCGTGCGTTCGGTGGTGGAGCATGTGTTGCTCGAAGATAAATGGCTGCAAAGCCGCGAGGGTAAAGAGCTTGGCGGCGCGCATGCGCAAATCATGAGCGATTATGCATCGGCCGAGCACCTTCTTGCGCAAGGGCAACGAATATAATGTTCGTACGCCGAGCGAACTACATAAAGCGGTCATGGAATCAGCGAAGAAGGGCATGTCCATCCAGCGCTTCAAAGGTCTGGGGGAAATGAACCCCGAGCAGCTGTGGGACACGACGCTGGACGCAACCAAGCGTACCTTGCTGCGCGTGAATGTGCATGATGCGTCGGATGCTGATGAAGCTTTCTCAACGCTGATGGGCGATATCGTGGAGCCGCGCCGCGACTTCATTCAAAACAACGCCCTAAAAGCGGATATTGACGCGTAAGTAGTCCCGCAGCGCACAATATAATGCTTGACGACAGGGTCAAACTCTGTTAGATAGCCAGTCCGCGCGGAGATTTCAGTGGTTATCCACAGGCTTTTCCACCCCGCGTACATGCAGTAACATATAGAAAAATAGAGAGATCGGCGATGTCGAAGCGTTGTGATATTAACAAAGATAAGGGCGTGATGAGCGGCAATAACCGTTCGCACTCCAACATTAAAACCAAGCGCCGCTTTATGCCGAACTTGCAGCCTGTTTCGCTGATTTCGGACTCGCTGGGCACCACGGTGAAGCTGCGCATCAGCACCAATACGCTGCGCACCATCGACCATAATGGTGGTCTTGATAACTATTTGATGAGCGTGCATAGCGCCAAATTGTCGGACGAAGCGCGCGCATTGAAGCGCCGTATCGTGAAAGCACGTGTTGCGGCAGCTGCTGCAGCCTAGTTCGCTTTAGATGAAATAATGAGAAAAGCACCGCAAGGTGCTTTTTTTATGTCTGTTTTATGCGGCGCGCTTACGTTGCGACTTGCGAGTGGTGCGGCTATCCTCTTTCACAAAGAGCCGCGTAATTTCTTTCAGCATCGTGTCGCCAAGCTGTTCCACATCATGAATCGTAATCGCGCGCCCATAATAGCGCGTGACATCGTGCCCGATACCAATTGCCAGCATCTCCACGACATTTTCGCGCTCAATGCGTTTAATCACTTCGCGCAAATGCACATCCAAATAGCCACTGTGATTCGCCGACAAGGTGGAGTCATCAACGGGCGCACCATCGGAAATCACCATAAGGATTTTGCGCTGCTCAGGGCGTGCGCGTAGGCGCTCATACGCCCATAAGATTGCTTCACCATCGATATTTTCTTTCAAAATCCCATCCTTAAGCATGAGGCCCAGATTGCGCCGCGCACGCTGCAAGCGCTGATTGGCGGATTTATAGATAATATGCCGCAAATCATTGAGCCGCCCTGCATTTTCAGGCCGGCCAGCCTCCACCCACTCTTTGCGAACGAAGCCGCCTTTCCAATCGCGCGTGGTAAAGCCCAGTATCTCGACCTTCACACCGCAACGCTCGAGCGTGCGTGCGAGAATATCCGCGCTCAGTGCGGCAATCGTGATTGGCCTGCCGCGCATCGAGCCAGAATTATCAATCAGCAGCGATACGACCGTGTCACGAAAATCCGTATCTTTCTCGATTTTATAAATCTCGCGCATATCGGGCCGCGCCACAATCGATGCTAGGCGCGCATTATCAATCATCCCGTCTTCCTGCTCGTAAATCCATTGGCGCGCTTGTTGTGCCAACAACAAGCGTTGCAGACGCGTTGCCAAGCGGGATGTGACGGTGTGATACTGCTTCACTTTTTGCATGAGTTGGTCAAACAAGCGCTGTAATTCATCATGCGGTGCGAGCATATCGGCTTCCACCGTTTCATCATGCGCAGTGCTAAACGCATGATAGGTCGGAATCTCCGCCCATGGCGCATAGTCGGCGCGGTTTGGGGTAGCGTTTGGGGTTTTCTCATGCGCATCGAAATCATCTTGCGCGTCTTCATGAGGGTCGGTTGCCGACTCCATCGTCCCGTCTTCACCATCCTCTGGGTCGCTACTGCGGCGCGAAGATTTGAGCGACATCATCGGCTCTTCGTCGGTTTCGTCCTGCTGCTCGCCGTAACCTTCCATATCCTGAAGCTGCTCGTTGCTACTCGGGTCAGACTCACCCGCACCCGTTGCCGCGCTTCCCAAAAACTCCAACTCACGCAACATGGTTTGCACAAGGCGCGAGAATCGCTTCTGGTCGTACTTTAATGCGGCAAGCTCGCCCAGTTGTGGCAGCACTTTCTCTTCGACCCACGGGCGCCACATCGCCACCATTTTCTCAATCGACTCAGGCGGCTTCTCGCCCGTCATCGCTTCACGTGCAATCATAGCGACCACATCAGGTAAAGCGAGTTCCTCGCGCCCTTGCATGCGTGCATAGCCTTGTAATTCACACTGCATGCGGTGACGTTCAGCAAGATTATGGCGAACACCTTGCATGTTCTCGCTACCAATAGCTTCTAGCCTTATGATTTCCAACGCATCAAACACCGCACCAGCACGCATATCGGAAGGGCGGCTTTTGGTATGGGTTTTGGCATTATGATATTTTAGCGCCAACGCCGCCAAATCGACCTGCGCACGCATATGGCGTGCTGTTTCATCTGCCGTGCCGTGATTCAGTTTAGCAATCAGGATGGATTCGCGCAGCGCAAGCGGCTCGTCACTCACGCGATTCAAACCAACCATTACATGTAGTTCTTGCTTACCCGAGATCGCCTGCGCGACCTGCGCCTGCGCTTCGAGAAATTCAGTTTCGCTGTCGACCACATTGAGGTCACGATTTTTCATGAAATTACTTAAATAAATCAAGACTACTTGTTCTATTTCCCACAGGAAGTCCCAACCAAGCTAGAGGGAGATCGTCAAATTTATAGTGACAGCCAACTGAATGAATATAATCTAGTACATCCTTATAAGAAGGATGCTTGAACCAGTCATTCAACACGTAAACATACTCAACTTTTAAGCCAAGACTATGCACCAGCTTAACATATTGCTTACGCTTAAAATCACATGTCTGTAGTTTCTCATCTACAGATCCTGCTACACATTGGAATTTAACTTCAATAATGAACAGAGTTTCACGAACGATTACCAATAGAGCATCATCAGGTAGAAGCTGTTTTGAAATAAGGCCTTTCCAAGCAACTTTATTTTCATCAAGAAACTTATAGAACTGATTCTTTCTAAACAGTCTGGCGACTGGCTTTTCACAAAAGAAAACAGTTTGTCCTGCTTTTCCTTTTTCAACTTCAATCCTATAGCCAGCTATCTTTTTAATGGCTGTGGGCAGGTCTACTTTCTCTTCATAGCGCAAACCGCTTAATGTGTTTCCTCCGCCTTTGCCGCCTTTTTTCATACTGCTACCATTAGTGAAGTTTTATTATAAGACTCCAACCTCTTTATCGATAAATCAATAAATGCATCTTCTAACTCGATACCACAGAATTTTCTTTTAAGGCGCAATGCCGCTACTCCAGTAGTGCTGCTTCCCGAAAATGGATCCAGAATAAAATCACCTTCATTGGTTGAAGACTCTATGCAGCGTTCTAACAAAGATAACGGTTTTTGTGTTGGGTGCTTTCCAAATTCTTTTTCTATATTTTTGGGCGATGTAAGGCGCCAAACAGATTTCATCTGTTTATCGTTATTATATTTTTTCATCAAACTGTAATTGAAGAGATGTTTAGATTTCCCGCTTTTCGCTGCCCATAATATCGTTTCCGTAGAATGAGTAAAATAGCGGCATGCTAAGTTAGGTGGAGGGTTTGGCTTTTCCCAAGCAATATCATTTAACAATTTGAAGCCTAGCTGCTGCATAGCAAAGCCAATTGAGAAAATAACGTGCATCGTACCAGAAACCCATATCGTACCGTTAGGCTTCAAAAGTCTCTGGCATCGAGAGAGCCATTCTTTGTTGAATTCGTGATTTAAATCTGCGCCTTGAGATTTATCCCATGACCCTTTATCGACTTTCACCATCTTACCTGCATGGCAACTAATGCCTCCATTTGATAAAAAATAGGGGGGATCAGCGAAAATCATGTCAAAGCAGCCTTGAGAATGTTTTTCTAACAATGCATCCATCATTTCTAGACAATTTGCTTGAAACAAAAATGCGCCAGATTGCTTATCTGCGTAAACAAGTTTTGTTTTAGGAGACGGGCCGTTTTCATAAAAGCCAACCTCAGAATCCAGCCTTAACAGGTCATGTTCTAAGTTATTTTTATATGAAGTCATTGGGATCCTTTTCGATTTAGTATAAAAAAGTTCTAAGAATCTAGCAAATACACATCAAAGCAGCGCTGGTAATATTCGGCGATAGTTGCACGCTCCATCTCGTCACATTTGTTGAGGAAGGATAGGCGGAAGGATAAGTTCACATCACCCAGAATCTGGAAATTCTCCGCCCAGCTAATCACCGTGCGTGGCGACATGACGGTTGAGATATCGCCATTCATGAAGCCTTGGCGTGTTAGATTCGCCATCGCCACCATCGTTGCCACTAAACCTTTCGGCTTTGCCGTTTTCATTTCTGGCACGCGCGCTAGCACGATTTTTTCTTCAACATCCGCAGGCAGGTAATTCAACGTGGTCACGATATTCCAGCGATCCATCTGCCCTTGGTTAATGGGCTGCGTGCCGTGATATAAGCCCGTCGCATCACCCAAACCAATCGTGTTCGATGTCGCAAAAATGCGGAAATAAGGGTGCGGTGTAATCACGCGGTTTTGGTCAAGCAGGGTGAGTTTGCCTTGCGCTTCCAAAATGCGCTGAATCACGAACATCACATCGGGCCTGCCTGCATCATACTCGTCAAACACCAGCGCGATAGGGCGTTGCAGCGCCCAAGGGATTATACCCTCTTGGAATGCCGTCACCTGCTTACCCTCGCGCAGCACGATGGCATCACGCCCCACTAAATCGGTACGGCTGATATGTGAGTCTAGATTCACGCGAATGCATGGCCAATTGAGGCGCGCTGCTACTTGTTCGATATGCGTGGATTTGCCCGTACCATGATAGCCCTGCACCAGCACGCGGCGGTTATGCATAAATCCTGCGAGAATCGCCAGCGTCGTGGTTTTGTCGAAGTGATACGCATCATCCACCACGGGGCTATAGCTGGAGCTATTCACAAACCCCATCGGCTTCAAATCGGATGCGAATCCAAACACTTTGTCAGTGGAAAGTTTTTTGCTAGGTTTTTCTTCAATACTGAAATCTTCATTATTCATACTAATCTTCCAATGCTTCTAAATCTCTGTCTTCGAAGCGGCATAGTGTATTTCTAAGGGGGTTGTAAAGCGTGCGGTCATCCACTTCCCAATATTTCGCGTCATCAGCGATTTTGTTGAGCAGCGCGATACGGTCTGTATCGAGTGAGGTGAGGGTAGCCGTACTATCATCAATCGCAACAGGCGCATTCGGGTAGTCTTTGAGGAACTGCTTGCGCATGGTGGGGTTAAGTTTGTAGCGTGTGAAGACGCCCTCTTTCACGGTGAAGCGGAATAAGAACCCACCGGTGTCGGATGGTTTTTCTTTCATCAAAATATAGTCATGTTTATCCAACGTGATACCACGTGCAACGAGCGCAATATCCTCTGGCGCTTCGCGTTCATGCACTTGGGAATACAGCGCGGTATTGATGCGGTTCAAACAGATATCACCTTTCGCCGCTTTCCATTGCGCACCAAAATCATCAACAACAATACAGGCAGTGAGAAGTAAGGGAAGAAGTATTAGCAGGCGTTTCATACATGCTCTTTCACATAAGATTCCATGAGGTGATGATAGGCAATAGTGATTTTTTTGAAGGTATCTTCAGCGCGAGCATTACCACGATTCACATCGGGGTGATATTTTTTAACAAGCTCACGATATTGTGATTTGATGGTTTTTTTATCAGTGGGGTGTTCCAAATCCAGCGCGGCCAATGCATCGCGATCTTTGGGGTTGATGGGCTTTACGTTGCTACGATACTGCCCGTCACCAAACATGCGGTTAAAGGCCTGCTCTAACTGCGCGGTGGAAGTGCCTTGGCCTTGATCCACACGCCATGTGGGGCGGTGACCAATCGTTGCGTCTTTTTGGAAATCGTAAATCTGGTCTTGCGTCATTCCCTCAAAGTAATTCCAGTTTTTATTGAACTGGGTAATGTGCTCCTGGCAGAACCATTGATATTGGTGCAGTTGCTGGCGCGAAAGCGGCGCGCGGAAATCACCGGGATGATTGCAGCCATACCAACTACAGGAATGGCCGCTTCGTTCAGTCGTTTCAGATTTTCGTTTGCGAGGCATGGTATCTTGGATACCACCTTACGCTGCTATGACAAGTACTGCTTTATCTCTGCATAGCGCCGCAGCTGCGTAAGCTGGTTGCGGCGGCGGGTACACAGCGCAGCAAAGGGGGTAAGGCCCCCTTCAGGAGCAACTAACCTGTAATACTGCGGATAAAACTCACCACAGCACTCCGGCGTGCCTCTGGCAGGTTGTTGAGGTGCTTGAGGAGCACCACTTGGTCGCGCGACAATAAACTATCCGTGGCGCTGCCAATGCTGGTGGTGGGTTGCAGCCCATCAAAAAATGCATCCGGCGATACGCCAAGCAGCTTGGCAATTTCATAGAGGCGGCTTGCCGCAATACTATTCGCACCCGTCTCGTATTTGTGAAGCTGCTGATAACTAATGCCCAGCTTTGCGCTTAAATCTTCCTGCGTCAATCCACGGGCCGCACGCATCACGCGTAACTGCTTGCCGACATGCTTGTCTACGGCTCTGGTTGGGTCTGTCTTACGTCTCATTTCTAACTCTCTCCTCTGTTGTGTTGACAAACATAGGAGTCGCAATGCATATGCCACCCATGCCACATAGTGACAAATTCTTTTTTTTCAATGGCTTATCTAGGGTTGATGGGTCAATATTAGATACGCCTAATGCGTGCATTTCTCACGTTGATTCTTAAAATGAGAGAGTGGGCACTCAAACCGGAGGTTTGGACACTTGCCCAACAGAATCCTATTCTGTTAAAAAAACGCATGTCTCGCAAAGAACAAATTGAACAACGTTTACATGAAACGTTCGCACCAACCGAATTGGTGGTGTTGGATGATTCCGCCAAACATGCGGGCCATGCGGGCGCGCAGCCAGAAGGCCAAACGCATTACAGCGTAGAGATTATTGCCGAAGCATTTCGTGGCAAGTCACGCGTCGAGTCGCATCGCATGGTATATGAAGCATTACATGGAATGTTCGAAGAGGGATTGCACGCACTAGCAATTAGCGCAAAAGCTTAAGAATATCTATCTTGAAAAGTTCTGGTAATTTTGTATCGATATTTTATGAAAAATTACATCGCTGCTATTCTTTGTTTTTCTTCCCTCTTGTTTGCGTCAACCTCTTTTGCCATAGATTCTAGCGATACAAATCCTAATTCTAGATTGGCTTGGGAAGCGGTAAATGAAACTGGAAAAGACATTTTTCCATCTTTCATACTTAGTACAGAAAACGTAGAGACAAAGAAAGATGACGAGTATTACGGTGATCCAAACGCTTTATTAAAAATTAAGATTGAAAATCTTAATAAAGACGAAGAACTTGAAGCTTCAATCAAAGTCGATGCGTTTAGCACAAAAAGTAAATGGAAGGGTTCAGTAAAGAAATCTGATAGACCAATTTTTATCGCACCAGTTATTAAGTGGGATAGAAAAAGTCTTTTATCGGTTAAAGAACCAGAAACGGTATCCGTTGAGTTCTCGCTGAAGCAGGGGAAACAATCTGAAACTATAGTAAAAAAGTATAGGCTCAGAAGTATAAATGATGCTTTATTTGCAGCTAAGGTTGATGGTCGTGTTGTTGATACACCGTTTTTCTTTGCTGCTTATGTGAATGAAAATTCTCCGTTAATAGAAAAAATATTATCAGAAGCCTTAGAATATAGGGCTGTTCCAAGTTTTATTGGTTATCAAGGAACCACAAGGGATGTGGAGCGCCAAATTTTTGCTGTGTGGAATACTATGCAGCGACATGACATAAGATACTCCAGTATTACCCAACCATCTGGTGAAAATAAGGATTTTATAAGCCAACACGTAAGGTCTGTTGATGAAAGTTTTGAGAATAAACAGGCAAATTGCATAGATGGTACGGTTTTGATGGCATCTGTTCTTTATAAAATTGGCCTATGCCCATCCATAGTCATTATGCCAGGCCATGCGTTACTTGGGGTCAATATGTCACAAGAATCATGCAACACTGATAAAAATATGGCTTTCATAGAAACTACTATGGTAGGTCGTAATCCTCCACTGAATGGTTTTCAGAAAGCTTGGAAATTCAAAACAAATGACGGCTACTTGAATAGTGTATCCTATAAAAGTTTGAGAAACGCTATGCGCGCAGGACACAAGAAAGTCTCAGATAATTTCAGAGAAGTTAAACTGATTCACATATCTAAAGCGCGTGAAATTGGAATAACTCCAATTAATTCTGGAAAGTAATCTAAGCTGCGGCGAAGCGCAGTTTTGCCTCCAGCGATAAGAGGCGTTCTTTGACCTCTAAGCCACCGAGTGAGAAACCGCCCAGTGAACCATCTTTCGAAATCACACGGTGGCACGGAATGACGAGAGGAAGGGGATTAGCGCCGCAGGCACTCGCGATAGCACGCACCGCACGTGGGAAGCCGACTTTTTCAGCAAGTGCGGTATAGCTAATGGTTTCACAATAGCGCAGGCGCGAAAGTTCCAGCCAAACGGCGCGCTGCAGTGGTGTGCCGCCCACGAGTTCATAAGGTAGCTTCAGCGGTTTGCCCGCTTCGAGATAATTATCAATTTCGCCGCAGCTGCTGGCAAAAAATCCATTCATTTCGAGTGCAGCTGGTGCATAGGCACGTGCTGTCTCGCGGCCTTGAGCAACAGTTTCCACTAATCTCAAATAACGCAGGCCCTTGTTTGACGCGATCAGCAGCAATGTGCCAATGTCCGAATCATGCGTCGTGAAAAAAAGTGGTTCGCTTGTCATGCTGAGTACCTTTCAAAATTTCTTGTCATACTCGAAAAATCGTCAGGAGACGATTTTATCGGGTATCCAGACTCCAAAAACGCAAGAAGGCGTTTTTGGAAACTTCATAATTCCAAAATTTTCTCCTGAAAATTTTGGAGATGGATTGGCTCAGCTTTGATTAAGCGATATTGAATCGCCTCTCTCCGCTTCGCTTCGAGTCCCTTATAATTTTGTCTCCTGACAAAATTCAGGGAATGACGAATGGGTTATGCCGAATTCCTTTGCTCTGCGCGTTTTCGGTTCAGATACTGCATAATTTCTTTTGCCAATGCACGCACTTCTTCCGCCGCCAGACTATTGGGGTCGGACTCCGTCACCCCCAAGCCTTGCATGAGCGAGCACGCATACGCCACGCGGTTGCCAAAGCGCCCACTCGTCAAACCGACCATTTCACCGGAAATCGCCTCCGTGATTTTGGCGCTCGAAGGCACGCGGTTGAGCACCATTTTCACGGGCACTTTTTCTTGTTTGCAGATGTTAATCGTCGCGCCCGTGGCCCACACATCCATCGGGCTTGGTTGAAGCGGCACCACCACTAAGTCCGCCGCGCGGATTGCCGTGCGCGCCTCCGCATCCGTATGGGGTGGGGAATCGATGACGATAATATCATGCGTGTGTTTCAGGCGATCCAGTTCCGAGCGCACCCGCCAGCCAGAGATGCTGGCAAACGTCAGCCCTACCTCGTCCGCGCCCAAGTGGGCTTGACGCACGTGGAACCATTGGCCAAGCGAACCCTGGGGGTCGATATCCACGATCGCGACCTTATTACGACCACTGCTCGCCCATGCGACAGCCAAATGCGCTGCCATCGTTGTTTTACCGGCACCGCCTTTTTGTTGTGCAATCGTGATGACACGTGCTACCACCTTTTCGCTCCTAGAGTTTTGGGAATGTTTTTTGGTTTGCTTGCCGAGCGATGAGATCACTTAGAATGTAACGCAATACACTATATATTGTCAAATGAACGAGACTTATCCACAATATATTGATTTTTCGGTTGAAGAGAAGGTGCTAAGCCTTTGGAAAAGCGGCGAGCTTGTCGGCATCCCTACCGAGACGGTTTATGGATTAAGTGCCGATGCAGAGAGCGATTTGGCCGTCGCCAAAATCTACAGCATGAAATCAAGGCCGCAATTTAACCCGCTGATTATTCACGTCGCGAACATCGAGGTCGCGAAAAAATATGCGCATTGGAATCCACTCGCAGAAAAACTCGCGCAGAAATTTTGGCCGGGCCCACTCACCATCGTATTACCAACAGCGGAACCCACAGTGCTATCCACACTCGCGCTTGCCGGTGGAAAAACCGTCGCGCTGCGCGCGCCGTCGCACCCAACATTTCATGTGTTACTTGAGAAGTGGGGCAGGGGCATCGCCGCACCGAGCGCGAATAAATCTGGTCGCGTCAGCCCGACCACGGCGCAACATGTGCGCGACGAATTTGGCGAGACGTTATATGTGGTCGATGGTGGCGCGTGCGATGTCGGCATCGAATCCACGGTGGTGGATGTGACGGATGAAACGGGCGTCGCGATTTTGCGTAAAGGTATCATCACTCAAGAACAACTCGAAGCGGTCGTTCCCATCATCGCCGCAAAAGACGAGGTCATCAAATCACCAGGCATGTTGCTGCACCATTACGCGCCGTCCATTCCCGTGCGGCTGAATGCCACGCGTGTGGAGGGGGACGAAGCATTGCTCGCCTTCGGCGCAAACGTGCCAAGCGGTGCGCGCACCACGCTGAACCTGTCACCTTCGGGCAATCTTATCGAGGCGGCGGCGAATTTATTTACCTATCTGCGGCAACTAGATGACGCGAAACATAAAGCAATCGCTGTGGTGGAAATTCCCAACGAGGGTGTGGGCGAAGCCGTGAATGATAGGTTGAGACGGGCGAGTTAGGATAGAGTAGCCGATTTGCATAACACTGAATTCGCATGTTATTGTGTAATCAGAGAGGAATTCTATGCAAAAAATTCATACATACACTTCTGCCGCCAATCTGCGACTGCCTTTTGCTATCGGGACATTTCCGTTAAGCGATATAAATTTGATAAACGAAAGTGACAAAATATTAGACGGATACGCCCTTCTGCACGATAGAATCGACGGTGTCGTGGGTGCTGTAAAAGTTGAGTTTCTACGGCAAAAGTATAGACGAGTCGTTAAATTGAAACCTAACGATATATAATTATAGGCGTCACTTGAGGCGTATAAACGGGCGCCGCTGATGGGTTGTTGCGGTAATAGCGTGCTTTCTGCACACAATCTTGATATTCTTCGCGACTGTATAAGCAGGCTTCTCTTTCTCTCTGATCAAGAATTTTTTCTTGTTTGTCTGCTTCTTGTTTTGCGATTTGTTTTTGATACGTTTTTAAACAATCTAAAAATGATTTCGTTCCAGGCTTGAAGCCGTTGTCTGAGCAGTATCTGTAATCAGGAGAGCAATTTAGGTTTCGTTTGTGCATCTCGGGCACTGCATTGCTCTCTCCAAGCTCAGCCCAATAGCAAATGTCACTGTCTGATAGTGCTGCTAATTCAGATTTTGACATTTTATCAAGAGGCGTTTCTATTTCGCAGGAACTTAGAAAAATTGCTAAAGATAAAAGCGTAAATAGATTTTTCATGCCACAATCTTTCCTGTTTGCTGGACAGAGCCTAGTACTAGAACAGTAAAATGTAAAAACGAAATTTAGTGGTGTACTTCGTTGCGTTTCTAGCGGTTCACTAGGGCTGGATTGATTCGCGCTGTTTTAACAGCGCTCACCCTGCGGGCTGCTCGCTTGCGCTCACAGTCCAATTTTGTCTAAGGGCAAAATTGTCGAACATGGTTCGACCAGCCACGGGGGGAAATTAAAAAAGGGCGGCCACATGGCCGCCCTTTTTTAATGGCTCCCCGGGCTGGATTCGAACCAGCGACCATTCGATTAACAGTCGAATGCTCTACCGCTGAGCTACCGAGGAACACTGCTCAAAACTTTAGGCGCGCATCTATGGCATAAGTGGTTTTTTGAGGCAAGGGGGTTTTTTGCCTATGCCCTAAACCCTTGCTCAGCCTGTCACCCCGTCTTCATGACGGGGTCTGCGCTTTAATTAAGTAAGGCACGGATGCCGTCATAAAGACGGCATGACAAAAGAGAAAATCTACGCTAGAGACCGCACCCATGCACCAACTCCTCCATGCCCGCGCCTATCTGATTGCTGAACTGCTCCTCATCGCGGTGGCGGTTCCCGTCCTGTTCATGGGGCAGCTGAAGGGCGGTGTGCTGTTCACGGTATTATGGGTCATGCTGCTTTATTGCATTTTCATCTATCGCCATTTGCGCCCTGACATAACCATCCGCCAATTTTGGGACGGGGCGGCGCTTGGTGCGCAGGGCGTGTGGAAACCCATCCTTATTCGCTTCGTGCTTTCCGCGATTGCGATGACGGGGCTGCTCTTCACCATCAACCCCGAGAAATTCCTCGAACTCCCCACCGAGCGCCCACTACTATGGATGATGATTATGGTCATGTACCCCCTCATTTCCGTCGTGCCGCAGGAATTTATCTTCCGCACGTTCTTCTTCGAGCGTTATAAGCCGCTCTTTCCAACCCGCGGCGCGATGATTACCGCTTCCGCTCTGGCATTCGGCTTCGCGCACATCATTTTGCAAAACTGGGTCGCCGTGGGGCTCACCACGATTGGCGGTTTCTATTTCGCCAGCACCTATCATAAGCGCCGCTCCATGGCGCTGGTGTGGGCGGAGCACGCGCTCTATGGCTGTTTTCTCTTTACGATAGGTCTTGGTACCTATTTCTACTCCGGCGCACCGCATAAGTGGTGAGGCGATTCTAACGGCATCTGCTTTGTCGTCGCTGTCCTCGCGCCAGTCATGTACGAAGAGGTACACTCAGGCGCTGCGGGCAGGGACTTCGCGCATCTGCTCGCTATAATACGCCTCACCTATTTCACCGCCTTGCTGCGGCGCAGCTATAAATAACGATATTTTTCAGGCGATTGTGGCATAAAGATCTGCTATATCTAAACCATGGAGCCAACCTTATCGCACTTATATGGTGTCTGCGAACGTCACGCAGAAGGCATGTTGGCCGAACCACTCAACGTGATTTCCAACATTGGCTTTCTCTATGTCGCGGTGGCGATTTACCGTTACTATCATAAACATGAAGACGTGATGGGTCGCTGGATATGGGATATTCACGCGCTCACCTTCCTCACGTTTTTTATTGGTGTGAATAGCATCATCTTCCATGCCTATCCGACAACGACGACGGAGCTGATGGACACGATTCCTATTGTCCTCTTCATCATCATCTATTTCATTAGCGTAATATTCCGCATCGGGCGCACCACGCTATTTCAAGGAATAGTCTGCCTCGTTGCGTTCGTGGGTTTCTCGCACGTGCTGGTGCATCAATTCCCGCGCGCCTTGAACGACTCGATTGGCTATTTGTCGTCGATGATCGCGCTGGTGATTATTGCGGTCTATTTGAATATGAAGCGCCGCCCCAGTGCCAACCAATTCATGCTGGCGGCAATTATCGGCATCACCTCGCTCTTTTGCCGCGCGATTGACCGTGAGGTGTGCGGCATGTTTCCGCTTGGTACGCACTTTCTGTGGCACTCGCTCAACGCGACACTCTTATATATTCTGCTCAAACAAATCGTCCGTAACGTCAACCGCGAGGCGCGACTTAAGCGTATGGCGGGGGATAGCAGCGCGATATGAGCGCTCAGAACACACTCACCTATCTTGATGCCTATTGCGAACGCGCAGGCGATGCTGGCCTATGGGCGGAGCCGCTTAATGCTATCACGAATATCGCATTCATCATCGCCGCCTATTACGCAGCGCGTGCATTGCGCGGCCAACGTTTCAAAACGCATTGGGATTTATGGCTGCTGACGCTAACACTATTTAGTATTGGGGTGGGCTCTGGCCTTTGGCATATCTATGCCACGCAAAAAACCATGCTGGCGGATGTGATTCCGATTGGTATTTTTATTCACCTGTTCTTTTACGCAGCGCTGCGTCGTGCATTTCAACTGTCATGGCTAAAATCGTTATTGGGGGTTGGCACGTTCATCGCCGTGTCGTATGTGGCGGGTAAATATCTTCCACCCGATATGTGGAATGGAAGTGTGATGTATCTGCCTGCCATTTCGGCATTGGCATTATTTACTGTCATGCTCAAGATTCGTCATCATGCTGCGGCGGGCGGCTTTGCTGTGGCGCTTGGTGCGTTCATCGTTTCCATCACTTTCCGCACGTTAGACCTAAACATGTGCAGCGCGATTCCAATCGGCACGCACTTTCTGTGGCACTGTTTGAACGCATTCGTATTATATCGATTGCTCAGTGCGTTAATCCACAAGTCTTAGAACTTCTTGCCTTTCACGATATAGCGGCTATAAAAGCCCTCCCGATTGAGGCGCAGAGCGCCTTGTGGCGGCATAATCCAGTGCTGCCGATAAGCAATCGAAAGGAGCTACACATGGCCATTTCCGCGAACCTTGGTTTCCCCCGTATTGGTGCAAACCGTGAACTTAAAAAAGCACTCGAGTCCTTCTGGAAGGGTGAAGTAAATGAAGCGTCGCTTGAAGCGACCGCAAAAGAAATTCGTGCCACTAATTGGAAGCACCAGCAAACCGCTGGCATCGCGCATGTCCCAAGCGGTGACTTTGCTTACTATGACCAAGTGCTGAATCACATTCACATGTTCGGTGCGATTCCTGCGCGCTACGATGCGCTTAAGGCTGGCAACAAACTCGATTTGTATTTCGCGATGGCGCGTGGCCGTCAACAAGGCGGTGTCGACGTGGTCGCGATGGAAATGACCAAATGGTTCGACACGAACTATCACTACATCGTGCCTGAATTTGATGCGGATACCAAATTCGCACTCACCCATAATTACCCGCTTGAGCAATTCAATGAGGCAAAAGTGCACGGCATTGCGACGCGTCCCGTCGTCATTGGTCCTGTAACGTTCTTGTCATTGGGTAAAACCCGCAATGGTGGCAATGCACTCGACTTGTTGCCAAAACTATTGCCAGTGTATCAGCAAGTGCTGAAATCTCTTAAAGACGCAGGTGCCGAGTGGGTACAAATCGACGAGCCATTTTTAGCGCTCGATTTGTCGGATGCGCAAAAGAAAGCCTACATCGAAGCATTTGATGCGTTGAAAGGCTCTGGCCTAAAAATCATGCTCACCACTTATTTCGCGGGTCTGCGTGACAATGCCGCCTTAGCGTTCAACCTACCCGTAGACGGTGTGCATATCGACCTCGTGCGCGAAGCGGGCCAGCTGGATGCGGCATTAACCAACCTCAAGCCAACGCAATTGCTTTCGCTGGGTGTGGTGAATGGTCGCAACATTTGGAAAACTAACTACGAAGCGGCATTGAAACTTATTGACCGTGCGCTTGAAAAAGTACCTAGCGAGCGTTTGGTGATTGCGGGTTCCTGTTCGCTGTTACATTCGCCTGTAGACTTGAACAATGAAACCGCGCTGGATGCTGAAATCAAATCATGGTTAGCATTCGCCGTGCAAAAGCTCGACGAAATTGCCTTACTCACTAAAGCAGCGAACGCGCGTAATGCAGAAGATGTGCAAGCTGCACTTGCTGCTAACGCCAAAGCGATGCAAACCCGCGCGACCAGCAAACGCATTCATGACGATGCGGTCAAAGCGCGTATGGCAAAAATCAGTGACCAGATGCTTAATCGTGCGTCGGTATTCGCCAAGCGTATTCCTTCGCAGGACGCACTGTTGAAACTGCCGCTGCTGCCAACGACGACCATTGGCTCGTTCCCGCAGACGGTAGAAATTCGCGAAGCACGCGCGCAGTTCAAAGCGGGCAAGCTTACCGAAGCGCAATATGATGCGTTCTTGGAAGAAAAAACGAAAGAGTGCATCAAGTATCAGGTCGATGCGGATATTGACGTGCCCGTGCATGGCGAATTCGAACGTAATGACATGGTCGAGTATTTCGGCGAACAACTGAAAGGCTATACCTTCACCAAGAATGGTTGGGTGCAGTCCTACGGTTCGCGCTGCGTGAAACCGCCGGTGATTTTCGGTGACGTGTCGCGCCCAGAACCTATGACCGTGCGTTGGACGAAGTTCGCACAGTCCCTTACGGATCGCCCCGTAAAAGGCATGTTAACCGGCCCAGTGACGATTCTGCAATGGAGCTTCGTGCGTGATGACCAACCGCGTGAAATCACCTGCAAACAAATCGCACTGGCGATTCGTGATGAGGTGGAGGATCTGGAAAAAGCTGGGATTCGTTTGATTCAAATCGACGAGCCAGCGATTCGCGAAGGTCTACCGCTTCGCGCGTCCGATCGCCCTGCCTATCTGACATGGGCGGTGGATTCGTTCCGTCTTTCCGCAGCTGTGGTGGAAGACGCCACGCAGATTCACACCCACATGTGCTATTCGGAATTCAACGACATCATGCCGAATATCGCGGCGATGGATGCGGATGTAATCTCCATCGAGACATCGCGCTCGGCAATGGAATTGCTCGATGCGTTTGTTGATTTCAAATATCCAAATCAAATTGGACCAGGTGTGTATGACATCCATTCTCCACGCGTGCCGAAGGAAGAAGAGATGACCAAGCTGCTTCGCAAGGCACTCGAAGTGTTGGAGCCGTCGCAAATTTGGGTGAACCCAGATTGCGGTCTGAAGACACGTGGTTGGAAGGAAGTTGACCCTGCGCTTCGCGCCATGGTTGCATCTGCCAAGAAGCTGCGTGGTGAACTAAAAACCCAGAAAAAAGCTGCCAACGGCTAAATAGAAAAACGTGACAAGTGGCAGTTTTCTGCCACTTGTCACAGCAAAAAACTATTTTTGCATTGCGGCATTTTTGTGCGTATAGGCACTTGACTCATGAGCGGATAGGACTATATTCGCTTAGGACTATATTCGCTGCATTGCAGAAATGACCCCTTAGGAGAGTACCATGAGCAAAAGCAAAACCAAAAGACCCGCACCAAAGAAATCAGCCGCTAAAAAACGTGCCGCAGCACCATTGAAGTCTGCTGCAGCAAAACAAGCTTCCAGCCAGAATTGGACGCAGCAATCGGCAAAGCTTTACCAATTGCCATTCGCGCAAGGCGATATGAACAAGGCTGCCAAAGAAATGCAGTCAATGACGGAACAAGCCGTCAAAGCATCGACGGATTTGATGCAGCAATTTTTCGGTGGCACGAAAGGTTTTGATACTAGCAAACTCTTCGGCCAGTTCGATCCTTCCAAAGCATTCGCGCAGTTTGATGCGTCGAAAGCATTTGGCCAGTTCGACCCTTCAAAAATGCTCAGCCAATTTGCAGACGCTGCAAAAGGTGCTGAGGCATTCAGCTTCGGTAAAGACGCTGGTGCGCAGCTGCAAAAATCGGCACAAGGTGCAACCAAAGCAGTCAACGAAGCCGTAGAACTTTCGCGTGAAAACGCTGAAGCTGCGATGCAGTGCGGTAACGTTGCAGTGAGCGTTTCGAAAAACATCAGCGCGGAACTCATCAACTACGCGAACAAAGCATTCGCGCAGAATGTTGAGCTCAGCAAACAAATTTTCAACTGCCGCACGCTGAACGATATGTTCGACCTCAGCAGCAAGTTTTTCAAATCCAATCTTGATGGTTTGTTTAACGAATCATTGAAAGTTTCGGAACTTGCGTTCCAAGGCGCGTCGGAAATCTCGGAGCCGCTTAATGAGCGCATCTCGGATTCGACCGAGCGTTTCGTGAAAGCAGTTGCCGCATAATGGCTGCTGCCGCACACTAATCTGAAAGGCTCGCCAAACGGCGGGCCTTTTTTATTTCAACCCCAAAGGAGCAACTCATGAAAACATTATATACAGCACATGCAACCACCACCGGCGGACGTGATGGCCAAAGCAAAAGCGACGATGGCCTGATTAACCTCAAACTGGCTCGTCTAGGAAGTGGGGCTGGCAGCAACCCTGAGCAGCTATTTGCCGCAGGCTATTCCGCGTGTTTCGGCAGCGCTGTGCAATATGTTGCGCAACTACAAAAAATTGAAACGGGTGAGGTGAGTGTCACCGCAGATGTAAGCTTAAATCAAGGCGATGATGGCTTCTCTATCAGTGTGGTACTAAACGTGAATCTACCGAAACTGGATGCTACGGCCGCACAAGCGCTGGTCGAGAAGGCACACACCGTATGCCCATATTCCAAGGCAACACGTGGCAATATCGAGGTGAGCTTGAATGCGAACGGACAAGTAGTCGCTCAAGCAGCTTAGGCTACTTTACGCGCTGCTTCATCTTCGAAGCGAATATTGAGGCGGCTATACACCTCTAACAGCGCATCCGTTAAGTGCTGCATCATTTCCAGTGTGTGGAATGGGGTAGGGGTAAAGCGCAGGCGTTCCGTACCGCGGCGCACGGTCGGATAATTAATCGGCTGCACGTAGATGTTATATTCTTCAAGCAAAACGTCGGAAGCCTGTTTGCACAATATTGGGTCACCCACCATGGCGGGCACAATATGGGTTGGAGTATCTAAGATAGGAATGCCTGCATCACGCAGCATTGACTTAAGCGTTGCTGCGTTCGCTTGGTGTGCGTCACGCTCCGCCGATGAATGCATGAGATAGCGAATGCTCGCATTGGCACCTGCTGCAACTGCAGGCGGCAATGAGGTGGTGAAAATAAAACCCGGTGCAACGGAGCGAATCGCATCCACGATGTTTTTACGGCTGGCAACATACCCACCAATCACGCCATAGGCTTTCGCCATCGTACCTTGGATAATATCGACCTCATCCATCAGCCCGTCACGCTCAGCAATGCCAGCGCCATGCTCGCCATACATGCCCACGGCATGCACTTCGTCGAGATAGGTGAGGGCATTATATTGCCGCGCCAGCGCACAAATTTCTTTAATCGGGCCGATATCACCATCCATCGAATAGACCGACTCGAAGGCGATGACTTTGGGGCGCTTCACGTCCGCATTATCGAGCAGCTTAGCGAGATGATCGACATCATTATGGCGAAATACTTTTTTCTCCGCACCGGATTGGCGAATGCCATGAATCATCGATGCATGGTTCTGCGCATCCGAGAATATAATCGCATCAGGCAGCATCGCACCTAGTGTTGAAAGCGTTGCTTCATTGGCAACATAGCCCGAGGTGAATACCAACGCAGCCTCTTTCTGGTGAAGCGCGGAAACCGTCTCTTCCAATTCGACGATGCAGTGATGCGTGCCCGAGATATTGCGTGTGCCACCGGCGCCTGCGCCCATGGTGTCAATTGCATGTTTCATCGCCTCGCGCACGATGGGGTGCTGGCCCATGCCCAAATAGTCATTCGCACACCAGACAGTGACTTCGTGATTGGTGCGTTCACATAAAGCTTTAGGGAATGCTCCGACCTGACGCTTCAGGTCAGTGAACACGCGGTAGCGGCCTTCTGCTTTGATATCAGCAATCGCCGCGTCGAATAGTGCGTCGTAGTTCATCAATTCCGTGTAGTGACGTTTTTATTCTTTTCATTCTTGTCCTAAGTCAAGTCACCCCTAGGGGCAAGAACAAAGCGTTATTTTTTCAGTGGCAGCGCATAGATAATGCGCACGAGTGTTGCCACCAGCGCAAGTGCTACTAATTGATGAGCGCTCGCCAACCATATATTCACAACGCTGAGTAGGGTCGCAACCCCCAGCGCAAATTGCGCAAGTAATACCCACATCAGACGCTTGAGGTAAGGCCGTAGCGCAGCCTCGATACGCGGATAGGCATAATAAATAAAGGCAAATACACCAGCTACTAATGAAATCGCGCCCATGCGGTGTTGGAACTGAACCATGGGAATATGTTCAAGGTGATTGAGCCACCAAGGTTCCAAAAGCGCCACGCCGTTTGGCACCCATTTACCGTCCATTAAGGGGTAGGTATTGTAAATCATTCCCGCATCCAACCCCGCCACTAATGCGCCGAGGAAAATTTGAATGGCGGTAAAGATGAGTAAAACACGTGCCGCTAACGCTGTACCATAATGCGCGGCGGGCCGTGGCCTGCCGTGAATCTGCAGCCATGTCCAATAGACATAAGCGAAAATGGTGAAGGCTAGGCTGAGATGAATGCCAAGCTTAATCGGCGCAACGCGCGGCTGGTCAACCAAGCCGCTTGCCACCATAATCCAGCCAACAGTGCCTTGTGCTGCGACCAGAACGCCTGCAATCGCCATACGTTTGAAAAGCGGGACAGGCAGCCTGCGCCGCGCCGCAAAATAAATGAGTGGCAGCAGAAATACAAAACCCGTAATGCGGCCCGCGACACGGTGAATATATTCCAGCCAAAAAATACCTTTGAAATCCTCAACCGTGAAATGTGCATTTTTATGAATAAATTCTGGGCTGGATTGGTATTCGCTAAATTCACGCTCCCACGCCTCATGAGTGAGCGGCGGAAGGGTGCCCGTAATGGGTTTCCATTCGACAATCGACAAGCCAGATTCGGTAAGCCGCGTCACTCCGCCGATAAAGACCATCAACACCACCATGGCCATGCAGGCAATCAGCCAGCGTGAAATAGAAGGAAGGTGGATGGGAAGTGGTTGCATGTTGACTGTCACATAGAACGCTCTAAGGTGCCGCGCAAGTGACTTTAAAAAAAATCGTCACCCCCGCGTAGGCGGGGGGCTATGTCATGCCTCTTGGACGTCCGAGTGGCGAGGCATGGATTCCCGCCTACGCGGGAATGACAAGGAGAGATTGCATGGAACATAACAGAAATATCTGGCCGAAACGATGGCTTATGCTTGGCGTTGCCGCACTTGCGGTTGCTGGCTTATTCTCGCTCATTCTGGTGATTGCGCGCACGCCGCAACTCGCCGCCTTCAAAGACCTGTTTTCGGTTGCGCTGGTGGTGCATGTCGATTTGTCGGTGTTGGTCTGGTTCTTGGCCGTAATGTGCGTAGGCATGTCGCTATTTATTCATACCTATCAACGCGAACCGCTACCCGTCATTACATCTGTAAGCTGGTGGTGCATGGCAATCGGTACCTTCTGTATGACAATCTCGCCCCTTACAGGTGAATGGGAAGTCATCAAGAGCAACTATATTCCTGTCTTGTTTAATGGCTTCTTTTTCCTTGGCCTTTCGTTGATTGCCACCGCCGTGTTATTGGTCTGCCTGCATTGTATCATGGTGGCGATTGGGCGTGAATTTGCGGCTCACACCAAACATGGCAACACAGCCGTTGATATGGGTTGGGCCACGATTGCCATTATCCTGCTCGTTTCACTCTGCATGTTTTATTTGAGTGGCGAGGGGATGCCCGCAGGCCAAACCCACCAGCATTTCTTTGAGCTGCTTTTCTGGGCGGGCGGCCACACACTGCAATTTGCCTACACGATGGTGATGATGCTGGCGTGGTTGGCGCTCGCCAAGAAAGTCATTGCGCGTCCTGTCGCACCTGCATGGTTGTTAATCGTGCTCTGGTTGCTTTCACTTGGTGCGGCAATGGTCCCGCTTTACGCCTTCACGCAATACACCATTGATGATCAGACATTCATCAATCTCTTCACTGACGTGATGATTAAATGGGGCGGAATTGCACCAAGCATTCTGTTTGTGGCGCTGTTATGGGGCATGGTGCGCCATTGGGGTGTCACGCGTGAGCATCGCGCCTGCGCTTCGGCACTCATTACGTCCATGGTGCTTTTCGCTGCGGGTGGATTGCTGGGCCTAATGATTCAAGGGCAAAATGTCACGATTCCCGCGCATTATCATGGTGCGATAGTTGGCGTAACCTTGGCGCTGATGGGCTATGCTTATGTGCTGCTACCGCGTTTTGGTTACCTAGCCGTCAGCAGCTGGCGCTGTGCCTTCTGGCAGCCTATTATCTATGGGGTAGGGCAGGTGCTGCATATTGGTGGTCTTGCCTATTCGGGTGGATACGGTGTGTTGCGCAAAACCGCTGCAGCTGGTCAACATTATGCACCGGAAGTCAAAATCGCGCTGGGAGTCATGGGCTTAGGCGGTATGCTTGCGATTATCGGTGGGTTGATGTTCGTCGTCGTGGTGTGGAAAGCGACACGCCCGCAGGGTTAAGCCATACTTGCGCGTATAACAAAAGCAGAGTAGAAGCTGCGTGGCATTTACAACAGGAGATTTACGAATGCGTATGAAACAAGCGGTAGCCCTTTCAACCGTCGCAATCATGCTGACAGCATGTGGTGCAGAAAATGCAGAAAACGCACGCAAAGGCGGCGTTACGGGTGGCGGCGGCATCACGAAGAGCGATGTCGGGACCGTAGCAGGTGCAGCACTAGGTGCGATTGCAGGCTCCAATGTGGGTAAAGGTAAGGGTAACATCGCGGCAATCGCTGTGGGCACCTTGCTTGGTGCAGGCGTAGGCCATGAAGTCGGCGCTTCGCTCGACCGTGCAGATATGGCATATTACAACAAAACCCAGCAGCAAGCATTGGAAACAGCACCAGCTGGCCAGACCTTGCCATGGAATAACCCACAATCGGGCAATTCGGGTAGCTTTACCCCATCCAACTACTACCAGACGGCAGAAGGCAGCTATTGCCGTGAATTCAACCAGACTATCAATGTGGGTGGCAAGACCGAGCAAGCCTATGGTACTGCCTGCCGCCAGCCTGATGGTTCATGGAAAGTGACCCAATAGCCTGAGGGATTCAAAAATAACGAAAAAACCCTCATCCGCACTTCTCATTTCAAAAAAGAGGTGGTATCGGATGGGGGTTATTTTTTTATGACCACGAGAGACAAAATATGACCGAGAAAGAAGTTCAGATTCCCCTAGGCACCCTGATGAAGGGTAAACGCGGCCTGATTATGGGTGTCGCCAACGACAAATCACTGGCATGGGGCATTACCCAGTATCTGGCCGCCCAAGGCGCCGAAATTGCCTTCACCTACCAAGGTGAAGCGCTTGAAAAACGCGTACGCCCGCTAGCTGAATCGGTTGGCAGCAAACATATCCTGCCATGCGACGTCACTGATATGAACAGCGTCGATACGGTGTTTGACACGCTTGCCAAAGAATGGGGCTCGCTTGACTTCGTCGTGCATGCCATTGGCTTTTCCGACAAGAATGAGCTTAAGGGCAAATACGTAGACACTAGCCTACCCAACTTCCTCAACTCAATGAACGTGTCGGTCTATAGCTTCACGGCTGTGTGCAAACGCGCCTATCCGCTCATGAAAAATGGTGGCTCGCTGCTTACGCTTACCTATTTGGGTGCTGAGCGCGTGGTACCGCATTATAACGTGATGGGCTTGTGCAAAGCCGCGCTTGAAACATCCGTGAAATATCTGGCGGTGGATTTGGGTGAATATAATATCCGCGTCAATTCGATTTCCGCAGGCCCTGTAAAAACCTTAGCTGCAATGGGTATTGGTGATTTCCGCTACATTTTGAAATGGAACGAGCTTAACTCACCCCTCAAGCGTAACACCACGATTGAAGACGTGGGCGGCGCGGGCCTCTATCTGCTTTCCGATTTAGGCGCAGGCACCACGGGCGAGAACCTGCATGTCGATAGCGGCTATCACGTCGTCGGTATGAAAGCCATCGACGCGCCGGATATTGCGTTGGTGTAGTGATTTTAAACTTTT
>JBMOEL010000004.1:0-29844 GCA_049314715.1 Rickettsiales bacterium | reverse complement strand
CAAGAACTCTTCCATTTCTTCAGCGGCTACTTCATAATATTCCGCGTTCTCTTTGAATTCTAAGACTTTTGCGCGTGAAACACCTTCAACTAATACTTTAACTGTACCATCTGGCAGGCGGAGCAATTGTAGCACGGTAGCAATTGTACCAACGCGATATAAATCTTCCTGCGTTGGAATATCCTGCGAGCCATTACGCTGTGACACGAGCAGAATTTTATTGTTCGATTTTACCACCGCTTCAAGTGCCTTGACCGATTTCTCACGACCAACGAATAGCGGCACCACCATGCCAGGAAATACAACGATGTCGCGCAGTGGAAGTACGGGGTAAAGTGCAGGTGTGCTCATGAAGACCTTGGGGTTCTGGTGCGAAGGAAGTCAGAAGAGATATAAGGACAGTTTACGCAAATAAAAGGGGATGTGAAGGAAAATCACGCTTTTAACATATTGTTAATTTATAGATGCTACCGTGAAAAGATGGACGCGCTTTTACAGAGAACTAGAGAAGCATTGAATACCAACAGAGGCATAGTACTTGGTGAAAACCACCTCACTCCAGTTGTTCCTGATTGGGTAAGAAGTAATCTCAGCACATTAAGGGAGTCTGGGGTTACAACACTCTTTATGGAAATCAAAGATCATAGGCAACCTTTTATAGATAACTTCTTTGCAGGACAGATTTCAGAAGACGAATTACGAAACGCTATAAACGGCATGAATGATACTGCTTTTGAAAACCTTATTATTGAAGCAAAAAATCAAGGTATTCGCGTTATCGCTATGGATCTTGAAGATCCAACTCAATATATTCGTGACCGCAATGGAGGGTGGGTACGCGACGAGTATGATAATGACCGTTTGACCTATTCAAACCCAATATGGGCACAAAGAATCACTGAATATATGTCATTACAACCAGATGCGGGTAGATACGTTGTAATTGCTGGAATGCTCCACACAAACCCAGACGCTAGCTCACCTCAACGAGGTGTTGACGCAATGCTTGGAATACCATCTATTGACGTCTATACAGCAGCAATGGCCTCATCAGCTAACAATAGTCAGTATCCAGGTTTACAGGGTTTATTGCCAGAAGGACTAGTTCTTTCAGAATAAATAAGGCTTACAGACAATACAGCCAGCCAAAGCAATTACATAGCAGTCATACCACCGAAAATAGAAGCTGAAATCAGTAGGCGCTAGCAAACACTACCAACTAACTACGCACCCTTTTTGCCCGTCGTCTTCTTGCCACCATCATGCACTATGACAGGCTGAGCCTTACCATTCACCGCATCGGCGTTGATGACCACCTCCGAAATATCCTCAGCACCTGGTACGTCATACATCAGGTCGAGTAGGATTTCTTCCAAGATAGCCCTCAGACCACGCGCACCCGTTTTACGCGCAATCGCTTTTGCAGCAATCGCACTCAGCGCATCGTCGGTGAACTTGAGTTCGACATTTTCCATCTCGAACATTTTCTTATACTGCTTCACCAGCGCGTTCTTAGGCTCGGTCAGAATGTTGATGAGCGCCGCCTCATCCAGATCATCGAGCGTTGCAATCACTGGCAAACGACCAATGAATTCAGGGATAAGGCCAAACTTCAACAGATCTTCAGGCTCAAGCAACTTAAACATTTCACCGGGCTTTGCCTCGTCGGTATTACGAACGTCAGCACCGAAACCGATGGACGAACCTTTCTGACGACGCGCGATGATCTTTTCGATACCCGCAAACGCACCGCCACAAACAAAGAGGATGTTCGACGTGTCCACTTGCAGGAATTCCTGCTGTGGATGTTTACGACCACCCTGCGGCGGAACAGAAGCCACCGTGCCCTCCATGATTTTCAGCAAGGCCTGCTGCACACCCTCACCCGACACGTCGCGCGTGATGGATGGGTTTTCAGATTTGCGCGAAATTTTATCGACCTCGTCGATATAGACGATACCCTTTTGTGCGCGCTCGACGTTATAGTCCGCAGCCTGCAGCAAACGCAGGATGATGTTTTCAACGTCTTCACCCACATAACCTGCTTCGGTCAGCGTCGTCGCATCCGCCATGGTGAAAGGTACGTCAAGAATGCGAGCCAAGGTCTGTGCGAGCAAGGTTTTACCCGAACCCGTTGGGCCAACAATCAGAATGTTCGACTTGGCAATCTCGATTTCTTTGGATTTCTCCATAATCGAAATGCGCTTATAGTGGTTATGAACCGCAACCGAGAGAACCTTCTTCGCGCGCTCTTGGCCAATCACGTAATCATCCAGCACCTTGCGAATCTGCTGCGGTGACGCAACTTCTTCAGGGCTCTCGGTCGTGACAGTCGACTTATCCGCCGTGCGAATAATGTCCACACAGAGTTCAACACACTCATCACAAATAAAGACTGTCGGGCCCGCAATCAGCTTGCGCACCTCATGTTCGCTCTTTCCGCAGAACGAGCAGTAACGGGTCGATTTGGATTCGCGTGGTTTGCTCATAAGGTTCTTCCTTTTGCCACACTCTAACGGCCTTCATGGCACATCTGGTAGTAGCATTGATTCATATTAGACACGAAATGGTTAAAAAATCGTATCCTGTTGCCACCGCGCCGCAACATCATCCTGCGGTGCAGCAACGTTTACTTCTTCGTCTTTTTCTCAGCATCGCCACGATTCGTAACGATTTCGTCGATGAGGCCGAACTTCAACGCCTCATCCGCACTCATGAAATTATCGCGATCCATTGACTTCTCAATCGTCGGCAATTTCTGACCAGTATGCTTCACATACATATCATTCAAACGACGGCGCAGATTAATGATTTCTTGCGCGTGAATCTCAATGTCCGACGCCTGACCACGGAAACCACCGCTTGGTTGGTGAATCATGATACGTGCATTCGGCGTTGCATACCGCATGCCAGCAGCACCAGCGGTCAGCAGCAGCGAACCCATCGAACAAGCCTGGCCAATGCAAAGCGTTGCCACTTTTGGTTTAATATATTGCATCGTGTCATAGACCGACAGACCTGCCGTCACCACCCCACCAGGTGAGTTGATGTACATGAAGATTTCTTTATCGGGGTTTTCCGACTCAAGGAATAATAGCTGTGCCACAATCAGCGAGCACATATGGTCTTCAACCTCACCCGTGAGGAAAATGATGCGCTCTTTCAGCAGGCGCGAGTAAATATCATAAGCGCGTTCACCGCGGCTGGACTGCTCCACCACCATCGGCACGAGCGCTGCGGTTTCGTGATAGCTATCGAGCATATCGTTTTTATTGAATTGCATGAGTGACTCCCTGAATGATGACCCAAGCCTAGACCGTTTCTCATCGATTGGTCAAGACAGCTATCAACAGATAGATAGGAAACAGAGCGTGCGAAAAAAAGAGGTGCGCCTTTTAAGCCACTACTTTTTCTTCTTCTTTGACTTAGCGCCTTCATCTTCAGCGCCATCATCGCCCATGAGCTCATCCAGCGTCACTTTCTTTTCCGTGCGCTTCACTTTCTCTAAAATGAAATCGACCGCTTTCTCTTCAAGGATAGGGCCTTTCAAATCATCGAGCGCTTGCGGATTGGCGCGGTAATATTCAAATACGCGCTCTTCTTGGCCAGGGAATTGACGTGCATGCTGCATCACGGCTGCGGAAAGCTCTTCCTTGGTGATTTGCAATTTATTGGTACGACCAATCTCGGAAAGAATGATGCCAAGACGAACGCGGCGCTCAGCAATTTTCTCATATTCTTTTTTCAACTCTGCGTCGGACTTGCCCTCAAGCTCCTTGTCGCCTTGCTTTTTTGCTTCTTCGATTTGCTTCCAGATGCTGTCAAATTCGCTGCTCAGCATTTTCTTTGGCACTTCGAAATCCACTTTCTCATCGAGAATATCAAAGAGCTGTTTTTTCGACTTCTCACGACCAGCACGGCCGGCTTCCTGAGCCATTTGTGCTTTCACCGCTTCCGTCAATTCCGCAAGCGTTTTGAAACCAAAGCCCTCGGCCAGTTTATCGTTTACATCCGGCGTGTGAACGCGGTGAACTTCATGCACTGTCACTTCAAACACGGTGGGCTTACCCGCTAAATCCTTGCTGTGGTAATCTTTGGGGAAGCTTACTTTCACATCCAGCGTGTCACCTGCTTTGGTGCCAATCAGTTGGTCTTCAAACCCAGGGATGAATTGGTTCGAGCCAAGCTCGAGCATGTGGCCTTGTGCCGCACCACCATCAAACGCCACACCATCGATTTTGCCTAAGAAATCAATCTTCACGACAGAACCTTTCGCCGCCGCTTTGCCCGCTTCTTCGATATGCAAATGCTTGCGAGTTTCCGCGAGCTTGGTGAGGCTTTGCATCACTTCTGATTCACCGATTTCCACATTATATTGGTCAACCGTGAATTTATCGAATTTGATTTCAGGAACATCCGGCATCACTTCTACGTCGATATCAAATTGCAGATCCCCGCCTTCTTTGAACTCGGTAATTTTAATATCGGGCTGCAGCGCGGGACGCAGCTTGTTCTGCTCAACCACTTCTTTGGTCGCTTTATTCACCGCTAGTTGCAATACATCGCCCATCACATCCTTGGCATAGCGCTGCTTGAGCACGTTCATCGGCACCTTGCCAGGGCGGAATCCAGGGATTTTCACTTTCTGGCCAAGGCTTTTCAGCTCGCTCTCCATATGGGTTTCGAGTTGTGCGGCGGGTACCGTCACGCTGTAGCTATAGTTAAGTCCCTTATGTGCCTTGGCTGTTACTTGCATGGTCTACTCCATGGTTGGCATGATTGAGCGCGCTAAAAAGCACAAGAGTCCACTACCAGCAAGTAAAAAACCTTGCTAAAGTGAATACCACTCTATAATGCAGAGTCTGCGCGGATGTGGCGAAATTGGCAGACGCACCAGATTTAGGTTCTGGCGCCGCAAGGCGTGAAGGTTCAAGTCCTTTCATCCGCACCACTCAACCTTGAATTATAATGGAAACACACTGTTCAACTTTTTGGTTGCAACTTTGCACGCGCCTATATACAACCTATGAGGGAATTAAAGATATGCTAACAACCTTAAGTGTTATAGATGGGAACACCCTAATGCCACTAAATGCCAAGGTTTACGCGTGGTTCAGTGCCGTAACCACCGCTGATTGGAATAAGATGCGCAGCCTGCATGATGACGGGCTGCCCATCGACGTTTCGCACCCCCTTCGTCAGACAACCGCTCTGATGGAGGCCACTCGTCAGGGGCGGGCGAAAGTGGTGGAGTGGTTGCTCCATCATGGTGCCTCCCTTGTCCTTTTAGCGGGAACACGTGCTACCACTGCTTTGCACATTGCCTTAAAGATGCAACATCTCCCCATCGCGGATCGCTTATTACTCGCCTCACCCAGCGCTGCCGCCTGTGATTATGCAGGCCACACGCCACTGCACATGATTTGCATGAATGTTATCACCGAACCGCGCCATATCAACCTCGCGCTAAAGCTGTGCGAAATCATCCTGATGAAGGGCTGCCGTATTGATGCGCTCGATAATGAAGGCATCAGCGCACTACATTATTGCGTGATTAACGGGCTCACCACACTGGCTGAACTATTGCTCAAACATGCTGCAAACCCCAATATCATGTCACCCGAGAGCAAGGTAACACCACTCACCATCGCCGCGCTCGAGCGCCAGCGCGACATGGTGGAATTGCTGATTTGCTATGGCGCCAACCCCGCCATCAGCACGCAAGACGGCAAAACCCCACTTGAGCTCATGCCCGAAATTCAGCAGTGGGTAGAGCAAACCAGCGCAATGCATTAGGTAGTATTGGAACGCCGCGTAGCCGTAGGCGACCCGTAGCACAGCGTAGAGAGGCGAGTAGCTAGAATAGGTACGAGCCAACGCAACGCGGCGGGGGAGTCACGAGGGGGGAAGACCCCCTCGCACGTAATTTCCACTTGCCTTCCCTAGCCACTAGGCACTAGGCACTATCGCCATGACATACACCCATAAAATGACACCCCTGCCCGAGCAATACGACACGGCAGCGATTGAGAAAAAATGGCAACAACACTGGTTGAACCATAAAACCTATGCGTGGGACGCGAACGAATCCCGCGAGAATAGCTACGTCATCGATACGCCACCACCAACGGTGAGCGGCACGCTGCATATGGGGCATGTGTTCAGCTACACGCAGGCGGATTTCATCGCCCGCTTCCAACGTATGACGGGTAAAAACGTCTTCTACCCCATGGGTTTCGACGATAACGGCCTGCCCACCGAGCGCTTGGTCGAGAAAACAAAAAAAATCCGCGCGGTGGATATGTCGCGCGAAGACTTCATCAATGTGTGCTTGGGCGTTTCCGAAGAAGCGCGCAAAGAATTCCGCGCGCTGTTCGAGAGCATCGCGCTTAGTGTTGATTGGGCGCAGGAGTATCACACGATTTCCGACAGCTCGCGCCGCCTGTCGCAGCTTTCATTCTTGGATTTAGTGCAGAAGGGTCATTGCTACCGCGCCCTGCGCCCGTTTTATTGGGACCCCGTTGACCAAACGGCCATCGCGCAAGCCGAAATCGTCGATAAGGAAATGGCGAGCTTTCAAAACACCATCACCTTCGCCGTCATTCCAGCGAAAGCAGGAATCCAGACAGGCTCACCCATAGATTCCAGCTTCCGCTGGAATGACGCAGAAAAAGTGAGCGTCATGACAACGCGGCCAGAACTCTTGCCAGCGTGTGTCGCATTGATGTGCCATCCCGACGACGCAGAAAAATACAAGGGCATGGTTGCAGTCACCCCCCTTTTCCAGATTGCCGTACCCATCATTGCCGACGAAAAGGTCGACAAAGAAAAAGGCACGGGCCTCGTGATGTGCTGTACCTTCGGCGACGACACCGACAAAGAATGGTGGGACAAGCACAAGCTGCAAACCCGCGTGATTCTGAATAAATATGGCAAGCTCGACGAACCGGCGCTTCGAGGCATTGGTATTGCCGAGCATCTCGTTGAAGAGCTCAAAAACAAAAAAACCAGCAACCCAGACCCGAAAAATCTGGGTGCGCGTGAAACCATTATCGCACTGCTAAAAGAGTCTGGTTTATTGACCGAGCAAAAACCCATCACCCACGCTGTGAAATGCGCCGAGCGTTCAGGTGCAGCGTTGGAGATTCTACCAAGCGAGCAGTGGTTCGTGCGTGTGATGGACAAAAAAGATGCGCTGACCGCGAAAGCGAAAGAGTGCAACTGGAACCCTGAATGGATGCGCGTGCGCATGGAGCAATGGATTGAAGGCCTGTCGCAAGACTGGTGCGTCTCACGCCAGCGATACTTCGGCGTGCCGTTCCCGGTGTGGTATTCAAAACGCACAGGTGAAGAAGGCAAATTGCTTTCTGCCGATGCTGACCAACTGCCAGTGAATCCACTCGCGGATTTACCAAAGGGCTATACGCGTGATGAAGTGACGCCAGATATGGACGTCATGGACACATGGGCGACCAGCTCAATCTCGCCACAGCTTTCCGCACATGCAATCAATGGCGACAGTGACCGTTTCGCGAAACTCTTCCCCGCCGATTTGCGCCCGCAAGCGCATGAGATTATCCGCACATGGGCATTCTACACCGTGGTGAAGGCGCATCTGCACAGCAATTCGATTCCGTGGAAGAATTTGATGATTTCAGGCTGGTGCTTGGCGGAAGACAAATCAAAAATGAGCAAATCAAAAGGTAACGTCGTTACCCCCGTTGCACTCATTGAAGAAAAAGGAACGGACGCAGTGCGCTATTGGGCAGCAACCTCGCGCCTAGGTCAAGACACGGCCTTTTCACCCGACCTGCTGAAAATCGGCAAAAAACTCGTCGGCAAATTGTGGAACGCGACAGCATTCGCCGCCATTCATTTGAATAAAATGACCGACGCACCAAAGACTGCCGCAACGGACGAAGCAATTACCGAAGTTTTTGACAAATGGATTCTTGCAAGACTTGGAACAACAGTTCGCACTGCAACTGAAGCCTTCACACGATATGAATACGCAGTAGCACTAGAAGCAACTAACAGCTTTTTCTGGGAAGATTTCTGCGACAATTATTTGGAGCTGATTAAAAAGCGTGTTTATAATGAAGAGGGTTCCTTCACCGCCGCGCAGCAGCAATCTGCTATCCGCGCACTCTATTATTGCCTCAATACCATTCTCAAACTCTATGCGCCGTTCGTCCCGCACGTCACGGAAGAACTCTATAGCAATATCTTTGCAGGCAGCGGTTCTATCCATGCGTGCAACACGTGGCCAAGCGTGAGTAATTTTAAGCAACACGATGACTCAGATGCAATCAACATTGCAGTTGAAGGGCTTGGAATTATAAACGAAATACGTCGCAAGAAGTCTGATGCAAAAGTATCAATTAAATTCCCTGTAAAGTTACTCAACATTAGCTTTTCCAAAGCACATGCAGAGCATCAAGCACCATGCGAAAGCATGTTAGCCGATATAAAAGGCGCAGGTAATGTTGAAGAAATCGCCGTCAATTATAACATGTCTACTGAAGGTTTGGGTTTCTCGCAAGACACCACCCTCGCCGAACAATCCGACGCTGCTTAGGATTATCTCTAAACTAAGCATGTGTGATCTTTAGACACTACTAAGGCTGCAGTACGGGCAATCGTATCCCCTAAAATTGTAGTTCGTGCAGCAATATCATTAATACCAGCGTTAGTTAACGCCTCACTTGCGATATCAACTGCCGTATTGACCGTTGCTTGGGCTAGTGGCTGCAATTCATCGTGTGCTGTCATCTTTATCTCCCTAAATGGATGCGATGACTTATATTGGCTCTCGAGGTATTCGTGTGTGAAGTTTTTGTGAAAAGTTCGCTTAGCAACCATACGTGCTGTGTGGTTGATTCAACCCAACTCAAAAAAAAATGGGCCCCACTTTCGTGGGACCCCAAGCTCTCCTCGCACAGAAGAAATCATGTATTTCGTATAGGGTGTTGTTAACTTCCTATGTTCTGACTATAGCAAAGAAGCTGGTTAATTTGTGTTAAGATATGGTTAAGGTTTAGGGGTGTCCCCCTAGGCCTAGAGCCAAAAATGGGTAAAACACGCTTCCCCTATTGCCTTTTTATTTGGGTTTTGTATGGTGCGCCCAGTCTCGCGGTGCGGGCTAGCCACTAATAACAACAGCAAAACCAAAAGGAATAAGAACCATGGCAAGCGAAAAAAACCAGAATATTCAAGACGTTTTCCTCAATACCCTGCGCAAAGAAAAGGTCGCCGTTACGGTGTTTTTGACCTCCGGCGTGAAGCTGCAAGGCAATATCTCGGGCTTCGACAATTTCTGCGTCGTTCTGCGCCGCTCACCGCAAGTGCAGCTGGTGTACAAGCACGCGATTGCCACCATCGTTCCTGGCCAACCCATCAGCCTCTATAAGGGCGAGGATGATGGCGACGATGCAGCACCTGCAGCAGAATAGTATCTGAGCCTGCGCACCCTCGTCATTCATCCCGTCACGACCAAATCCGACGACGAACGGAGTCTTTTAGCGCGTCTTGAAGAAGGTGTTGGGCTGGCCTCTGCCATCGATTTACAGGTTGTAGGCGCGCATATCGCCAAGCTACGCTCCATTACGCCTGCAACCTTACTCGGCAAAGGCAAGGTCGAGGAATTTGCAGCCATGGTCGAAGCCGACGAAATCGGACTCGTGGTGATGGACTGCGCATTAACCCCCATCCAACAACGCAACTTGGAAACCAATCTCGGTTGCAAAGTTATCGACCGCACCGCACTGATTCTGGAAATCTTCGGCGCGCGCGCACGCACGAACGAAGGCAAGCTGCAAGTCGAACTCGCCTCACTCACTTATCAAAAATCACGCCTCGTACGCAGTTGGACACACCTTGAGCGCCAACGCGGCGGCTTCGGATTTTTGGGTGGCCCAGGCGAATCACAAATTGAAATTGACCGCCGCTTAATTTCTGAGCGTATCGACAAAATCAAAAAACAGTTGGAAAAAGTGGTGCGGACGCGCGAACTGCATCGCGCCAAACGACGGGATATCCCCTATCCGGTTGTCGCACTCGTCGGCTATACGAACGCAGGTAAATCCACGCTCTTTAATCGCCTCACGCAATCAGAAGTGATGGCCAAAGACCTGCTATTCGCAACGCTCGACCCCACCATTCGCTCCCTCACCCTGCCCTCAGGTTTGAAGGTCATGCTCTCCGACACGGTGGGATTTATTTCAAATTTGCCGACCGAACTGGTCGCCGCGTTCCGCGCCACGCTCGAGGAAGTGTTGGAAGCTGACGTATTGATTCACGTACGCGATATTAGTTGCGAAGACACACTCGCGCAAAAGCACGATGTCGAAAAGGTGATGAAAAATTTATTCGGCAATGAATCGTTCTTCGAACATCTGATCGAGGCGCATAATAAAGTCGATAAGCTCGACCCATTGGCCGTGGCTGAAGACACGGCATTGCCCATCGTGCGCGTTTCCGCATTAAGTGGCGAAGGTTGCGCCGAACTGCTCGAACGCATCGAGGCGATGCTATCTGCACATCTCATGGAAGCACATCATTTCGCGCTCGACGCCACGAATGGCAAAGCCCTCGCATGGCTTTATGCGCATGGGCAAGTGACAAATCGCAAGGATGAAGAAGAGAAAATTCACGTTCACGTGCATTTATCGAATGCCGACGCAGAACGGTTCAAACGCATGATTGGAAATTAGGTAAGTGCGTTAGCTTTTATATGCGCTCTACCAAGCAACATGGCAGCAGCAGCACCGAGTGTAAAAATCGCAATCTGGCCACCGCGCATCAAAATGCTGCGATCTTCACCATCCTTGGTCTTTGATTGCGTGATACCATTCACTGCACCCACCGCACACAGCGCGGTCACACCCATACGCGCAAATGCAACAGGGTTACCACTAGGGTTCAAATTCTGTTTCACCGCACCAAGCAAACCTTCGGTTTGAACCATGCCAGTCATACCTTTTAGCGCCTTGTTAAGACCAGCAATCTTATCAGCTAAACCCTTTTGGCCCTTCAATATATCATGTGAGTCGTTGAGACGCGCAAGATTTGCTGCATCATCACCCAAATCAACGCCTCCTTTTGGTTCAAAAACACCGTTCACTTCAACAATATTGTCACCCAGTTCTTTTTTCAGTTTTACGAAATTATTTGCAGCGTTTTTTACCTCATCCGAAAGACCAACAAACGCATCAACTGCTGGCTTTAATTTTTCACTGAGCTTACCTTTAAAATCATCCGCAAATACACTATACTGTCCAAGAGCTTTACCTTTAGCATCTTTAGGTGCGTCAAGCTCCACAATGGCTTCTGCCATTTCACCAATCGTTGCAGCTTTTTGTTCTTTTGCCATACGCGGCTCCTGTTATTTCCTACTCACATAGTAGCAAATCCAACGCGTTTTTATGTGACAGTTTCGTGAAAATTTAGCCTGCACCGCCCGCATGTAACACGCTGTTTTTCATATAAAGTTCAGCTTCCGCCCTGCGTCTGCTTACCAAGCCTAAGAGCCGCTTACCGCCTGCAAACACCCATTTGGAAAGCTCCTGCGGTACAGCCCCGTGCCCGCCAGCATTCACCTTGCGGCGCAGGGTCGAGCGCTGCAATGCTCCTGCCCCAAGGTTAAAGGTAAAACTCACTAGCGCATCAAATTGATGTTGCGTGAGCTGAACTGAAATCAATCGCATCACAGCTTGCTCGGCTATGCGTACATCTATGCGTAGTAAATTTTCCGCTTCTGCCTCACTTACCTCCATGTGCGACTCTTTCACCACATGCCCATAGCCAATCGTAAGATAGCCCGCAGGACAGAGATAGGGCGTGGACGAAAACCCTTCAAAACGTTTAATAAGATCAATACCTGTGTTGGAGGTCTTCATAGCGCGCGTTTCATTCTCGCAATCATTCTCTGTCCAAACCAGAACGCAATAATTGCTGTAAAAATTGCCATATCATCTTGTGTCCATAGCAATATAATCGCCTCAGCACTTGCGACTGGCGACTGGTGACTAGCGACTAAAAGCTGATACTGCGCCCATTTCGTCAACGCATAGAGCAGGAAAAATAAGTAGGTAATCGTCGGGCGCACCGAACCTGCCAATGCGTCCACCCATGCGATTCCAACACGGCTATCGCTCACACGTTGCGAAAGGGTGCGCGTATCTGCAATATCGGCCTGCACTTCAATTTCCTGCAAGCGAACGGCACGTTGTAGCTGCTCGCTCTCGCGCGCTGCAGCTAACTTCTCGCGGTCATATTCCATTTGTAATTTCATCAAGGTGATTTCGTGCGAGCGGTCTTTCGACTCACGAAACAGCTTGATGAATTCCGGTATACCGCTGCTGATGAATCCCACTAATGCGCTAAGTAATGCAATCATAAATCCCTCGTTTGAATCGCGTGAAGCAAGCTATCCCACATGAACTAAAGTATGCCCGTAATGAACACCCCAATCGCCGAACGCTTAATCCATTTGGCGGTTTCCTCGCGCCCTACGCGTGACATGCGCAGATAAATCATATCTTTTTGAATCGCATTTGGGTCATCCACCGTAAAACCCAAATGCTGAAGTGTCTGGTGAACGCTCACGCGCACCACCTCTTCAATCTCATAGGGTTGAATGCTCATGACAACGTCGTTTCCAATGCTGCTAAATGCTCAGCAATTAAAGCCTCTGCAGCATCTTTTTGCTCCTGCGTTGCCTCTGGCCTAAACCAGATTACACCCTCACTATTCAACCCATCAATGGGGCAAACGGCTCGTATTAACTCGTCTAATTCATATAGTTTCATCTGCTTCTCCTGTGATTATGCGAATATAGCGCCACTGATATTCGACTGAATCGCCGTGCCACCATTATCACCACTCCACGTTTGCGTATCGGCACCGCCGCCGCGCTCTAGCCACGTCAGAAAGTGGCGGCCTATACCTACAAAATCGTTAAATCGACCCGAGGGAACACCCGAAATAGAGGGGTTTTGAATAAGGATATTATTGGCCGAGGTCGTGATAGGTGTGGTGTTATCCAAACCAATTGCCGAGTTCACTTGGCGAAATGTCGTTGTGCTATTCGTTGCAAAAGCCTGCACCCACGCCTCAACAACATCTTCCTGCACACCAATCACCATATCTATTTGGTTGGCAGCACTGCCATTCGCTTGCCGGTAGGTCGCAGTGCTATAGGTCCATGTATCCGTCGTATCCCCAACATAAAGGCGCCGGCGCATACGGTTATAGTAATTCCACACAAAACGTTTCGCTTGTGAATCTTCCGTGGTCGTTGCAGCGGTCGCGGCAAATGTTCCTAAATAGCGACGCGTTGCGTCCCCTGATTTCACTAGCACACCATTCTGTAATGCTAATGCCGTTGCCCGTGTTGTTCCGTTCGTCCATGCCAAACGCTCAATCGCAACAGCGCCCGTATTGATAAACGCAAATACGTCGTAAGGGAGATTCGCGGTCAGACCAGACAAGCTCATGGTGATTTCTGTAAACGCCAAGGTTTGCCATGCCGTCCCATTCCACAAGGAAATATTATTGCCGCGAAACGGCGTATAATACAGGCTCGATGCACCAATCACATCTGCCGTCGTGACAGGCGTAGCACTAGTCAGCGTCAAGCGCCCTTCACACACGCGCGATGCACCACCAGAACTCATCGCCGCATCGACATAGGCCGTCGTAGCAATTTTGGTGCTGTTATTCCCTGCGCTTTGCGTCGTCGCATCGCAATGGGTGAGTGTTTTGTTGGTCAGGGTTTGCGTCGCCGTCGTGCCCACTACCTGTTGCGCAATATTGGCCGCATCATAAGTCGCTTTTAGCATATCACCACTAGCGGGTAGTGCTTCAATGGCAATCCAGTTGGCACCATCATACACATAGCGCCTATCTTCATCCGCCACCCACAACATCAACCCTTCTTTTGGTACAATAAACCGCCACACCTGATCAAAATAGGTGAGTTGCTTGGCTTTTCCTGCCCACGCACCTGTTGGACTAGCAGCAACGATGTAGAGCGCACCCGCCGCAGGTGAGCTGGGCGGTGCCGCTAAGTCTTTATCGATGACGCCACTATTGAGAAGCGCATCCATACGATAAAGCGCTTCATTGACCGTCACTTCCTTTTGCGCCTGTGACTGCTCGAGCAACGTCATGCTTAAATTCGGCGTATTCGCCATAGGTTCCTCCGTTAATGTTTGGTTTGTGTGAGAAGCGTGCTAAAGTGCGCAAATGCCAACACTCGCGCAGATATGGAAACAAATCGATGCACTGCCGCATCGTTATGTATTTTATACGAAGAAAGAAATTCGCTATCTGCCCGAAATACTAGCAGAGGGTGAGAATATTCTTGCGCTCACCTCAGGCTACATGAACACGTCAACATGGCTCTGTGTCTGCACGAATCGCCGCGTATTATTTCTCGATCGCGGAATGTTCTTCGGCCTTCGCCAGATACAAATGAACCTCGACCGCATTCAGTCGATTGATTCCAGCTATACTATTTTTTTCGGTGCCCTTAGATTCTGGGACGGCGCATCCTCTATCACCATCAAAATGGTGCTAAAATCTAGCATTCACCCCTTTGTGAAAACCGTTCAAGAGGCAATGGATCTCTACAAACGCCAAATGGTCTATGATTTGGCAGCAAGCGCTACCAACGCCCATCGCACCGCGCAATCAAGCGGTAGCCTGAATGCTACGGCGGATTTGACGAGTGAGTTAGAGCGCCTCGGAAAATTGCGCGAAGCAGGGCATCTCAGCGAAGCTGAGTTCCAGCAGGCAAAATCAAAATTATTACAAAGCTAGTGGGTATGATTTAGTAACGAAGTCACCCGTGCGCGTAAATTAATATCCAAGGATTTCATCGCATCAGGATAGAGATGGTCCAGTTTATTCACATAGGCTGAGAAACTAATTTCATTGGCTTCCACCAAATGCACTAAACTATCCAAAATCACTTGCGTGCGCGTATCACCAATCCGCATCCCAAGGCTCAGCGCTAATTGCCGTGCCGTATTATCACGAATTTTACATTCAATATCGTGCGCATTGGTTTTTTGCACAAGCTGCGATAGCGCCTGTTTTGTTACCATCGGCGCATGATATTCATGCGGCGCTTGCTGCGGTAAGGTTTCCATCCAGCCTCGCCATTTCTTACTGCCTGCGAACAGGCTCGTAATGCGGCGGGTCAAATCAGTCGTCGATACATTATGGAAGTTCATATCTCCCACTATACCCATCAATCCTTAACAAACCGTTACCAACTATATAACAGTTTCAGCAACCTGCCCGCGCCCAACCAGCGAGGAAAGCTGGTAGATTCGCACCGTAAAACTAGCAGGAATAGTGCCAAAATCAGCCGTTTGTTCCGCAGCCATATAGAGCTGCGTTGGAATGTTTACCCGCCAACTACGCACAATATTTCCGCCATTGATAATCTCCACATCATACTGCTCAGATGTTTCCATAAGCGGCACATCCACCTCAGCCCGCCACTCACCACCATGACGCGCACGGCGTGTCCAATGAAGGGTTGCATTACCACTCGCATCACGTGTTGCAGAAACGAGCACAGGCGAAAGCGGCATGAGCGACCGCCCTGTAATCGTATAATCCATTGCCGCCACATCGCTTTCAGATTGGCCAAATGTGACAGGCTTAAGCGCATAGGTCACACCTTTTTGGCTGGCCGCTAAAGGCAACGTGCGCACCCGCTCATCCAACATAACAAAGCGCTCACCAGCCACATGCCCACTCATCGCATACTCAGTTCCAAGCCTTCCACGCAGCATATTACTCAGTCGAAATTTTCCATTTCCCAACACTTCAACACTGGCAAATTGAATCACCTCATTACCAAGCACAGCAAGGTTTGCGCCATTAAGCACATCGCTTTCCGTGGCGCTACTCAGCCCATCATCACCAAGCATCAACACATCAAGCGTTGAGATTTTATCAAACACATGAGCTTGTGTTGCACTCAGCGCATTCAGCGCGCTTCCCATTCGCGCCGACTGATCAACCGCTGCCAGCACTTGCGGCTCACCAAGCAGTGCATTGCTACGCACAATACTCGCACCATTCCAGCCCTGCCCCGCCGCCGCAGCCGCAATACGTAGCGTGATATTTCCCGTTTCATCCGCGGGAAAACTCGGTGTTTCGATAACTTCAAGCACTGTATTAGGTAGCGGAATAAACGTTAAACCCGTATCGGCGTCACGCGCATCAGGTGCTACTTCATAGCGCACCGCTTCGTCTTCAACACCACGAATTTTCAGCATACCAGGCTTGCCCAGTTGAATCTTGGTCAAGCGAATACGGTAACTAATTGCGCCATCCGTCAGTGTAATGACATCGCCCACTTCGAGCGCTGCATACTTCATCGGCAGCGAAAATTCGACCGAGCCACGTGCCCGCCAACGTGTAGCTAAAATATGATCAGCAATCGCCTTGGCATGTGCGTCCGAAAGCACCAGCGACAACGTCACGGCCTGAGTTTCCTCCGTGCCTTCATTAGCGCGCGTCGCGGTTTGAATGGCTGTTGCATAACGTTGCAAGCGCTGCAAATATTGCACTTCGACGCGTTGAGGCAGCACCGTCACTTCGTCACGTATAAAACGGTAAGCCTCACCATCCGCAAGCGGTAAACACTCGGTTGCTGAAATAGTCGCCACAGGTTCCTGCGCGCGCGGTTGTAAAATCACCTCACCGCATGATTCCTTAAACTCAAACTGATAGGCTTGCGTTAGTTGCTGAAGTGCCGCGCGCGCAGTCATGCGTTGCTGAACTACAAATCCATCAAGACTTACTTGCACACGACTCGTATCAATCTTCGCAGCATCTAATCCCACCTTAGCAAAAAGTGCTTCTGCAACGGCAGCTACATGGGATCCACCAAACTTTCCCTGCACCCAATGGCCCGTAACCCAATTACGACCATCACGCCAAACACTCAACAAATCTGGCCAATAAGGGTAAGGCCGCGCATCCCACGTCCACAAGAATTTTTCTTCCACCATCGCCGAGCTTGCCCACACCGTTTCCGTTGCAGCAATCGCCTCACGTTGCGCCATAAAATCAACACGTCCACGCGAAAAACGCGGGTAAGCACTATCACTCGCACTCGCATCAACAAACACATTCGGTTGGTTCGCGCAGCCATCTACGCTTGGGAATCCATATTCCGTAAACCAGATCTTCTTGCTTTGCGGCACCCATGAAGTCGTGCTGCCGTTAGGGTTCACATGCGCGTTATTCCACCACCATGCCACATTTTTCCATGCATATTTTGGCTGCAATGTTGCTTTGGTCGTCCGCGCGCTGTCCGTATAATACCAATCATATCCCTCGCCGGACGTCCAACCCTGCTCTATTTTCGCGCGGTCATAACCAGTTTGCGCTTCGTCCGTCAGTGGGAAATACGCATCAATCCCCACCATATCTATCGCGCTGCTCGCCCAAAGCGGATCGAGATGATACCACCCATCCGCTGAGTGATACTCTGACCAGTCCGCCGCGTAAGTAAGCTTAACGCCACTGCCAAGTGTCGTGCGCACAGCGCCCGCCAAAGTAATCAATTGACTAACAGCAGGGTAAACCCCCGCAGCACTACTAATGCTCGTCAGGCCTTTCATTTCAGTGCCAATAATAAAGGCATCCACCTTACCCACACACAGTGTCGCATAGTGATTGATAAAGCGATTATAGCCATTGCTGCGCGTGAAAAAATTAGTTACCGCCGAGGCAGCGCCGGTGAGATTCCCGCGCCACGGTTTACCCGCTACATCCATCAACAACATCGGATAAAGCATCACCTTATAGCCACGTGCACGCAGCATGGTCAGTAAGCGCACGATACTCTCATCATCCGGTGTGCCACCATAGCGCGGCGCACCACTTTCATACGTCATCACGCGCGCCGAACTACGCGTGTAGCCAGCAATGTTCCACGCAGTCGGCGTCGTCGTCACATCATCGGGATATTCTACGCACGGAAAAATCTCGCAGGTTCCAATATCCATCGTCGTGCCGAACCAATTTACTACCACACTCACCCATTCGAGATTAGGGAATGTCTCTGCCATTTGGTTTAGCGCGATTTCCACATTCGCCTTACCGGTTGGCGTGTGGATATTAAGCGGCACCTGCGCGCCTTGCTGCACCCAACTTGTGCCGACTTGCTGCCCACCCAATTTATAAGTTGGTAACGTGTCATACACAAACTCGCCAGAGCCGGGAATGAGGGTCAAACCCGTCACCATCTGCTCAACGGATTGTGACACTACATCAGTCTGCGCAACACGTTTTGTAACTTCAAAAGTAAAATTGGGAATACGATTACCAAACGCCGCAAGTGGAAAATCTTCAATCACCACATAGGCAAGGCCGCGGTAAGCGGGCGTGTTGCCTACACCATAAATCGCCTCCATAGCAGGGTCAGGCAATTGCGTTTCGCTACCCAAATAAATGCGATAGGTCCCTGCGCTTAAATCCAGCAGCTTCGAGTCCGCCCACACGCGGTCCATGCGTGTAATGGGGCCCTCACCAATCGCAATCGCCAGCGTTACAAAATAGCTATAGGTTGTCTGTGTCGAGGTTTGGCGCGAACGCGAACCGCCACCACCGCCCCCCTTACCTCCGCCACTACTCACCGTCGTGGTCGTCGCTACTTCCTTAATCGGGCGCGACCAAATCACGTTTCCGGCAATTCGTACCATGCCAAAAATCTGCGGAATCATCCGCCCATAGGTTGAAGTTTGTACCGCCAAATCCTCTAGCCGCGCCCCTTCGGAATGATGGCGAGTTGTTTTGCCTCCACCTTCGATTGAAGAACCAATCGTCTGGCCAAGTCGCGCCCCAATCATTGACCCTGCGGGGCCACCTACTGAGCCACCAATGGCCGAACCTGCAGCACTTAGAATCATCGTCGCCATAGGCACTCACTTTCATATTGCAGTGCACGGCTAGTTGGCAAAACCTGCCATCATAGCGCGCAATAGTTAACGAATCCTTAACGAATTCTGGATTATATTGAACACATGTTTAGGCCGCTTCATGCAAACGCAGAACCAGCCTTGCCAATCTCGGATAAAAAAATATCGATTGGCGGGTTGTTGGCCCTCACCATTTTTCTTCCTGCCTGCGAAATGATGGACCTTTCGGTCAAGTATTTGAACTTCGACAAGACAAAGGCAAAATCCAATCAACTCGCCGTATTAAACATCGATTACGACGAGGATGAATTCACCGAACCTTACCAACTCGAACTCGTCCGCATGCGTGGTGCACAAAAAGGATACGCACTGCGCGCCCCACTCTACAAAGAGGAAAAAGGCGCACTCCATTTCAGCATTGCTAAGCAAAAAGAATTTAAGTGGTTTGTCGGTCTGCAAGGCCGCTGGGAATTCTGAAGACCTGCTCTATCGCTTCTATCCAGTGAATATCCAAACGATGCTCCACCACTTTGCGCAGTGGCGCATAGGCATGAATCATTCCGAATACACCTTCTTGCGGATAATCCGTCACCAGCGCTAAGTGCTGAGGCCTACCATCAATCCGCAGCAATAAAATATCCCCCACCGCAACTTCCTCAACCGCTATCAATGCTGCGTGGAGTTGTGCACGTAACATCTGCGCATCGGGAAACGTACCATAATCCGTGCGATCATAATGATTCGGCTCATAGTCTTGCAGTGTAATCCCCGCATCCTGCGCGGCGCATATCAACAATCCCAGACAATCAACTCCTGTCTGCTTACTTCTGCCTTGATGGGCGAATCGTACACCCAGATAACCGCGCGCGGCATCAATCAGCATATTCTGCACACTCATAGAATTTCCAATCTTACTAAAACTGACGCTTCGACGTCCGTTGAGGACGACCCGTAGCGCAGCGGAGAGAGACGAATAGCTAGAATAGCTATGAGTCAACGCCCAGCGGCGCTTGAGCGAAACCACTACTCAATACTCCGCGTTGCCGAAGTTTCGAGCATTTTATCCATGCCGGGAACATGCGGTTCGCCACGAAAGTTGAGCGCATTATTAAAACGCGTAATGCATGTATCCAGCCGCTTATCGCAACCCGCAATCACCGCATAGCTATCGCCCACCTGCAATGCTTTTGGGGTTGGAATAAACAATGTAAATGTGCCATTAGTGAATTCACGAATCTCTGTTGAGAATCCTGCATTATTGCCGGACGTAAACGTCACTTTCCCATACGAAAAATAGCCAGAAGCTTCCGTACGAGCAGCGTCATAGAATCGCTCATTCGTCTGCACCGTATCAATCGTGCCGGTAAACGTGAACGCGGCAAGATTCTTCGCACACCGCCCATCACCCAAATTGGCACGGCATGTAGGCGTATAAATCTCGCCAATAGTCTGTTGCAGTTTCTGGCTTAAGCTTCGCACCTCGGCAATGAATTGCTGACCTTTGAGCGTCACCTCACCCAACCAACCTGTAGTCAGTGAAAGTTTTCCTGCCGAAACATCCTTATAATTAATAATAAAAACCTCTACCGCAGCATAATCATATACACCCGCCAACACATCCGCTTCGGTGATAGCATCATCACTCAATAATCCCTCAATATCTAAATTATCGACCTGTAAGCCAAGACTGGTCGTCACGGCTGTTGGCGTCATACCGCTGCGCGCTTTATACGTAACGCCACTGAACACGATATCCACGTCGTGATCCGTGAATCCCAGTACAACATTATCTTTGCGCGTTAGCTTCCAGCAGGTCGCCAGCGTCATCACTTCCTGCGCGAGATGGCTTGATAATGCCGTTGAAACATTCTGCATCACACCCTCACTTCAATGAGTGGAATATCCTGCCAACTCTGAACGCCGTAAGCATCCAGCGTTGCTGCCAGTCGGTCCGTATCAAATCGTACGGGCACATCAAACTCAAAATCTGCCGTAATAGCTTGGCCAGAAGTCGGTGCGGCGGTGAACACAACAAGGCCCGTTGTATGATTAATCGTCACACCGCTGGTTTGCAAAACTCCCGCTTTATAAATTTTCACGGTGCCATTCACTGGCTTGCTGATAGTGCGATACTCTTCCGTTCCGCCATTGCTATAGGTCTTGATAAGCTGAAACTGTGTAAGCACACCATTACCTGTTCCAAGGCTTTGTCCTGTCACCTTAAAATCCGTCCAGTCCTTGAAACGAAATCCAATCGCACGGCCCTTGCGTGCACGGAAAAACGCAATCAGCACATCTAGTTGCGCTTTGGTTTTCACACCATGCGCCACATTGTACCGCGCACGTGCCTGCGACCAATTAATGTTACGCTGTTCATGCCCACCATGCGTAATCACAATATCGGTTGCATATTCCGGCCCACCCGATGAACCATAGCTAATATCGCTCGGGAATTGCGTTTCCACGAAACTCATATGTTACTCCTATAAAGTAAAAAGGATACGTTGCGTAGCGCCGTAGCTGCGCAAGCCGCGTAGCGGCGGAGGGAGTCATGAGGGAACGAAGAGTTCCCTCGCACTATAATTAAAAAACTAAACGACGCGGCCTTGCGTCGGTGCAGCAGTACGCTGCGCATTGACTTGCTGAGTCCAGCTACCTTGGCGTCCACCACGTGAAGCATGACGCGCTGTAAACTGCCCGAATGCTTGTTGTTGCTGACCGGGCGACGTCATGATCAAATCTTGGTGTTTAATACGGCCCGCATTAACTGCCTGCGCATCACGATCCGCCAACTGGTACAAATCAGGCATCGCGGCTAATACCGAACGCTGCTCAACTTCATTCATTTGATGTAACGGCTTTTTGAACTGCTTTTGAATTTCTTCTTGCAAGCCATCATCCTGCGCAATGCGCAGCAACATCACATCCATCGCCTCGATTGACGCACCTTGTGCGGTCTTCTCATCAATCACCGAGACCACATCCTGCACGCACAGCTTATCTTTGTTAAATATCATAGAAGCCAAACCGCCAGCAACCTGCGAACCACCCTCTACGATTGCTTTCGTAGTCGCATCGGTTGTCACTTTAGCAAAACCAGCAGTAGGAAGTATGCCTCCACCCGAAACAACAGCACCAGCGGCGGTGCTCATATGGCTTGTGCGGTCAGAGCGCTCTTTTTCCAACTCAATCTTGTGAACTAATTTTGCAAACGCAGGATTGGTCTTTGCAGCCAAATCTAATTCACGGTGGCCAACACTCTTCGGGTCAATGCCAAGCTGAGCAGCTATTTGATTGCGATAATAATCAGCGAGAACTTTTTTCTGATCTTTGGCAACTTCACCGTTGCGATACAAATCAACGGCCCATGAAGCATATATACCAGCCAAAGGTAGGAATGCCGCAGCAAAACTAGCAGCCGTCAGCGCAAGCGCTTTCGGACTCCACATTTTACCGTCAACCGTCTTTCTAAGACTGCCAACTGCTACGTTCATCTTAGCCATAATATTACAATTCCTCAGCTTTTATTTTAACATACTGAGTAGTAAGGATTATGAAACTTTTGTGACATTCAGCGCGTGAGAGAGCGCCATCCCAGCTAGTGCGATTGGGCTTTCTGGCGGGTTTCCACCATTCCCTCATGCGAGGCTTCGGCCATGCTCACCTGCTTAGCAGGTGCAGCCGCCATATGCATGGAGGGCAATTCTTTAGTCTTCTGTGCAGCAGCTTCTGGCGCTGCATTTTTCTTCGCTGCGGCAGCCTTTTTCGCTTCTTCCGCCTTCTTAGCCAATGTCTCGGTCGCTTCACGCGCCAGTGCCGTCATTTGCTCAGGGTTAGCAATCGCTTGCAGCGTCTGGCGCGCATTCAGCCCCTTACTCACCAACGCTTCTGCCATGGGCTCCACAAGGCGATTATCCGCGCCCATATTCTGGGCAATACCGGGGATACTCGCAATCATGAAACGCACCAGCGCCACACGTCCTTCTGGCGGCAGTTGCACCTTACCAGAATCCGCATCTTTGAGCTGCTGATAGGCCTTGATCGAGCTATTCTCGCCAATCAGCATATTATTCGCCAATGGCTCAAGAGCAGCATTAGACATACCAGGAGCGCCATACCAAAGCATTGGCGCAAAACCAACACCACCCAACCCCTTAAGGGTTGCAACGTTTACCACTTCAAATCCAGCATTTAAGGCACCATAGACACCGCGCCCGCCCTTGGCCTTAAGCGCTGTCTCCGCCGCTTGCTTCACCAGCGGGTGTGCATCTTTACCAAGCATCATTTCTTTGGTCACTTGCTCAGCAGGCACACCATAAACATCCGCCGCAAACTCCTTTATCAAGCTTTTCTCAAGCTTGGTGTCGCGGCCCAAATCCATCCATTTCGCAGCAACCGTAAGTGCGCTACCAACCCCCAACGCAGCATATAAAATACTTGCTCTACCGCTTGCCTTAGGCAAGGCGCGTAACATTTTACCCATCGCGCTGCCAGTTTTCTTATCCGCAATATTCTTATAGCCCGCCGCTGCTTCAAGTCGCTCTGCAGCTAGATTCAGTGCACGACGTCCGTCAAATACATGGCGATTCGCATCAGCATCTTTAGCTTGCGCACCGACTTGGCGAATTTGGTCTTGTGCCTTACGCACAAGATCACCAGCCTGCTCTGCATCAGCAGTCTTTAGTTGTTTAACCGTTTCAGTCGCATCTGCGTAATCAACAGTGTAAGTTGTCGCAGTCTTTTCCCCCGAAAACGTTCTTTGAATCCAATTGGGCTTCTTCTCTAAAGTTTGTTTCCCCATCCGCGCATCTAGATCAAGTTTACCATCTGCACCAACTATGTGCGACATACCTGACTTGTGTAACCGGCCACTGCGCCAATTCGCAAACTCGGCTATTTTTCCATCAATCTTCGCAAAGACACCGCCTTTGGCAACACGCCTATCAAACCAACCCTGAATCGCCTCACCAAACTTGCTGCCTTCAACCTTCGCAGACTTGCGTTCAATTTTGATACCTTTATTTTGATACCAATCTTCAAGCTTAGAGTTTCCAACAAAACGATTATCAAATTCATAGCGCTTGAGTTTCACGCGCTCCCAGAAACTTCCCATATCCCGAAGTTCTGTCGTGCGTAATGCGCGTGGAATCGCGCGTAGGTTTTTATGAACACCCGCCGCCCACTTGCCGCCAATCGCACCATTGAGCGTAAGTACTTTCGTCAGCAGCGCTGTTGCAAAATCCAACAACATAGGCGCGTTGAATGCAAATGCAGCCGTTCCCACTGCACCAATCACCGCGCGATCTTTTTCATCTTTCTTTTCGAATTCTTTAACCGTGTGCTGAATCGCAATAATCGGCGCGGGGTGCGGAATGTGGAAATCGCGCATCGCCGACGTACCCGCCACGCTCGACTGCGTAACGTGCGCACCAGCACCTACTCCATTTGTGTTCGCAAACTCTTGTTGCATAGTAATTCCTCACCCTAATTCTAACAAATCAGCGGGTTAGGAAGTGTGAAGGTTTGATGAAGGTTACGACGAAAAGGGCTAGCTAACTGAGGCTTCCTGAGTCTCATCACTTAGTTCACGGCGTGCAGCTTCTTTATCTGCGTAACCAGCAGATTTAGATTTTACATCCAATGACTTAGCAGCTTCAGTCGCTGGTGTCTCTACAGGTTCGGTCTTAGCAAGCGCAGCTTTTGCCGTCACCTTACCCAAATAATCCACCTCACCAGCATGAATCCGATCGAGAGCGGCAGTGGCAAGCACGCGCTCAATACCAATCGGGTTCGTTGGGTTGCGCGAGATTTTCTGTACTGCCTCCGCACCGCCGGAGCGAATCTGATCAGCGGCATCACGAATCTGTTTAATTTCTTCTTTCGCAAGCCCCATATCCTGAAGCAGCTTGTCGTCTTCCGCGGCCATACCGGTAACTAGCTTACCAAGATGGTCTTTATAGTGATTCAGCGTCGCCTCACGAATCCCCTTAATTTCCGCTTCACCTAATCCCACCTCAGTAAGCACGCTGTCAGGGAACATCGCTGCGAAGAAAAGTCTTTCATCGCCCTTCAACGTATCCAAGGCTTCCTTGACTTCTTTCTTATTAAACGCCGCATCCGCGAAGTATTCTTTGGGGTCGACTTGCGTATAATTTGCAGTCTTAACGCTTATCTGTTCTAATTTCTTCTCGATATCTGAAGGCTTCGCCAAGGAACGGCCGTGATTTCTGACAACATGCCCCTCACCAATCAGTCGAATCAGCGCAAGCGAACTAATCTCGCCCTTCTTGATAGCCTCCGCGATGGGCTTAGCCACATCGCGCACTTGTTCATCAAATGCTTTTCGAAGCGGTACATATTCAGCGTCTAACGCCGCCATATCAAGTTGGTGCGCTTTGATAATTTCCGCAACATAATCCGTCAAATTAGCTGAGCCACGACCACTACCTTTAGGCAACGCATAATCTCTTAAGTCAGAGCCCGATGCACTAATCTGACGCTCCAACTCAATCACCATATCGGTTGCCGTAACCGTCCGCGCTTTACGTTTGAATCTACGCTCATTCGCCTTCTTGAACATATCAAGAATTGGAATGACCACTGCCGAAGAACCAGCGCTTGCAGCCACAATGCCTGACAATGAACCCGACTTATTGGCTTCATCATCACCGTCAGCTTGCTTAGGCTTACCAGCAGTACCATTATTCTTTTTAAGGCTGCGGGCATTAATACCTGCAATCACAACCGAAGGAGCAACGCTCAACATCGAAATAAAATTATTCGTGTGCGTTAACTGGGCTGCTGCCTGTTTATGCTTACGATATGCATAAATCATTTCATTCTGCTCAGACTTTACACCCATCAACGCACCAAGCGAATGCTTGCCCGCAACGTCATCAAGCACGGGCGCGATATACTTCGCTGCATCTACTAGGTTTTTATGCTCATCCTTATACCCATTAATCATGGAGGATACAGGCTGCCACGCAAGTGGTAGAACCATCGCCGCAGCACCAACACCTAAAGCGACGCTCCGGAGAGTTTCAGGTTTTACGCTTCTAAGGCCAACAAGATTTAGGGACTTTGAAAATAATCCATCTTTCTTATTAATAAAATTATAAGAATGCTCTTGGACGGATGGTAAAAACATACCAAGCGCACCATTCCATATCATCTCAGTCTGCGCCACCATGTAACCAGGCATTGGAATCAAGCCGAGGAATTTTTCCTCTTTCTCTTCTTCACCCTTGTGCGTGCGTTCATATTCTTCTGCCGCATGATCAGCATCCGCCACCAACTTGGAAGTGTTGCGTTTTAATTCGGACAATCGCTGCCGCTCTTCATACGAAAGCGCACTCAGATCATCTCCAGAATTTCCCGAACTGTACGAACTATAAGCCAAATAATACCCACTACTATTAGTGTATTTCACCTTGCATTATAGCGAATTGGTTAACCTAAAGTGTGACAATTCGATGAAGCTTCATTCTAAATCGTGCGTAGCGCCGAGGAGCTGCGCGGTTGATCTAGAAAAATTGATACTCAATGTATCAATATTCCGCGTATCAACCTTGCGGCGGGGGTTAAGGGGGTAAGGCCCCCTCGAATCATCAATCTTCATCAAACTGTCATATTCCATTTGCGGCGGCGCATAATCCAACATAATATGCTGCATATGCGCGGAAAAATGCGAATTCACATCATGGCAATTGCAGCGATTACCGCAATGGTAACGCTCATGTATGTGTTATTCGGCCCAACCACCCCAAAAACCCAAGAAACGGTTTTCGCGGGCAACAACTATGTGCAAATCAGCAGCGCCACATGGGGAATGAATTGCAATCCCAACATCAATCATGCCATCGAACGTGCACGTATCGAACGCGCGCAGCTACCCCCCGAAAAGCGTGACAGCATCCCCATTCCCAAGCACATCACGCGTAATAACGCCCTCACCTACATCAGCACGCTATGTAACGGCAAAGCCATCTGCGCCTTCCTCACCGAGGCGGATGTGATAAAATTTGACCCCATCTATTCCTGTTTCAAGGACCTCGAAATTAGCTATCGTTGCTACGATATTGACCGTTTGCGCCACGCCAAATTCCGCCAAGGCGAAATGACCCGCCTCGATTGCAGTAACGTTAAGTAATGGCGCTCTATCTCTCAGGTCGCTATTGGTGGCTTGGCATCACTGCCATCGTGTTATTTACCCTATTAGTCTTTCATGCTTTGAGCGAAAAACCCGTTTCACGCGAGCCGCAAGCCAAACCGCAGCAGGTAAAGCAAACCACCATACCAACACCTAAACTACAAACACCAGTCCCCACCCATCCAGTACTCGATCTATTCAACCCAACCAACGCAGCAATCACGCGCGATCAGGCTATCAGCCGAACACGTGGTGAGTTGGAACAGCTTCTCGTCATCAGCATTCTACTGAATGAATGCCAACAGATTACCGACGCAGAAAAATCCAACATCACCATAACCGCAAAAAAATACGCAACACGTAGCAACCTTTTTGCAGATAGTGATGCGACAATCACCGAACTCAGTAATTCCGCACAAAAAACCTACGCGCTCGTCTATGCCAAAACACGGTGCAATGAACCATCCCTCAAACAACTTAAAAGCCAAACACTCGCGTGGCAGTCGCGCTTTATGAGCCAGTAATCGTCACGCTACCCGTTGAGGTAAGGTTCACCTCCACTTCCAGCGCATCATCTTCATTTGCAAATTCTTCATAGCGCTCAATCTGCATATCACCTTCAATAATCGCACCACTTGCCAACGTAAGCTTAGCACGCACCTTCCCATCCTGTAGTGCCGCCGAACGCAATCGCGTATGCGCCGTATGCGAAGCACCATACAGCTCCAGCGTCATTTGCCATTTTCGTAAGTGTGTCGCACTGCGTCGCGCCCAATTATCGTCGACAATAGGCTCTGCATCTCGCGTCTCATGTTCCAACCGCAATCGGCAACTGCGTATCGCTTTGAGTGTAGAAAAACTTGGCGTTCCAGCCACGTTACTAATGGCAACTAACATCCCCTCGCCTGCATAGAATGTCATACGACCTCCTGCATCAAGAGCATCGAAACACGCATCGTGCCGCGCAGTGTCAACGCATCAATCAGCGTTTCGGTTTCCGCGCGCGCACAACGTGCGACTACACATTCATAGCCTGAAACCGTAAGCACATTACGGTGCAGTAATGTGTAAAGTCGATCTAAAATCAGCAACATCTCCTTGCGGCCTTTACTGCGGCTAAACACTTCAATATCCAGTAAACAGCGAACCGAAACCGTGTCCGAAGCTGGCACATCATTCTGGTTTCCATCACCAATCACGAGATACGGAAAGCTCGCATTTTGTGGCACCGTATCATGAATTCCCTGAATCATTCCCATCAGCAGCGCATCACCATTAAGACGCGTGAAGAGTGCCTGCTGCACATGATAAAGCGGTAAGCTCATGCTTCACCTCCCTCATAAGCGAGAATTTCAATCGTGCTCAAGCTCGGCACAACACCATGAATGTGTAATATCTTACCTTGCCATTCTAGGCGCATCTGCGTCGTCACATCACTTCGCTTACGCATGACAATGCGATACGCATTACGCGCTTCACGCTGTTGCGCAATCACCTGCTCACGCGCCGCACCTGACACTGCAACTACTTGCGCAAATACTGTCGCCAGCGTCGTCCAGCTCTCACTATTTCCGCCAAGCCCATCGCTGGTAAGTGCGCGCGACTGGATCACCACGCGCTCGCGTAAGCGCGAGGCCAGCGCGCTACTTTCATCACGGTTCATAAACTGATTTCCTTATAGGGATGATAGGCCTGCAGGGCCATAGCGGGCATTGGCACACTCATCTCGCGCTGTTCATACATCGCTGCCACATGCTGCAAAACGCCTTGACGAATTAGTCCCGGTATTAAACTTGCTGTCGCGCCATAACCCGCATCATAGGTAATTTCAAAACGAAACCCTGTACGTGGAGATAGTATGTGTACTGCACGTTTATCAATCGATAAACGATAGGCACTCGCATCCAGCGTTGTACTGCCGCCCGCTTCGGTTTTTTCAACAATACTCACAATACCCTGCACCAAACCATAGCGCAGTGTAACGCGCTCAGGCAGGCCATCCTCTACCGTCATTTTCCAACGTTGCGTAATGAATGACGTGCCCAAATACGCCTCCGCCGATTCACGCGCCGCCGTAATCATTAATCCGATGAGTGCATCATCTGCCGTATGTTCAACACGCAGATAATTTTTCGCTTCCGCAAGCGTTACGGGCTCGCTCGCCGGTGGCGTAATGCGTTCGATGGCATGGGCAATATATGTGCTCATGATAGGTCCTTTCATGTCGTGAGTGTGCAAGGTTGCAAGATGTGCTGAGAGTAAAAATCGCGCGATTGGCGCAGCTACAAAGGTTAGTTCATCTGCATAAAATCGGCGCAAGCCAACGCCACGCTGCCAGCAGACGCTGTCATGCGTAAGTCGTACATAATACATAGTAGTGCGCTTAATTTTATCAGATACTAGGAGTTCGAGGCGAAGAAGGTTGAGTGTACAACTTAGTACATGATACCTGACGAGTCCGATGAACAACGGCGTTGCTGATAATATTCAGCGTACTAAGCGTCGTAAGGTTTTTTGGCAGCGAGTGATTTGGTAAGTTCTGTTGCCACTTCATTAGCGCTTTCGCTGTCAGGAATGGTCAGCATGGATTCATGATTAAACCCGTATTCCGTTTCCATCCGCGCTTTGACTTCGTCCGTAGGCTCACCAGAGCCTGCTTCCACAATGATGCCATATTCCTCGGGATAGAAAATACCGCTTTTCTGCGCAGCCATGAATTCTTCCAAGCGATCAGCACGCACG
>JBMOEL010000003.1:0-37007 GCA_049314715.1 Rickettsiales bacterium | reverse complement strand
GGTAACGGCGCAGCTGTTTATGCCATAGAGTTCAAAATTGATACGCGTAAAGATTTGAATAAATCAGATTTAAAACCAAAGTTTATTCAACAGATGCGGCACGAGGCGCGTCAACAGCTTCAGCATTCCTACGATTTGCTGAAACCTCAGGTCGAGCGCGCGCATGCAGCTTACCATAAAAGCTTGCCGCCCAGAGACTCACGCGGTGATGATTTCAACCCAGAAAGTTTTTTTGCAGGCGTAGATGAATCCCTTAAGACCACATTTAAATACCTTCGCAACACAGGGATGACAACCGAGCTAAGACCATTTTTAAGAGCGTTGGCATCACCCTACGAAGATCTTAGCCAGAGCCTTAAAAGTGAGGCTGGGCCAAAAGGTAAACCGGAAAAACACGATCCAGATGAACTAGACGGACACCAACAAGAGCTCGCAGGATTAACCCATATTTTCACCGATCAGGGCTCAGGAATGCTAACGGCAATGGGTCTTAAACACCGCATTGCATTACGTGGCCCACTGATGACGCAAGCAAGATCTAATACTGACAACATGCCAGAAACGGATGCCGTTATTGCCGTTAACTATAAAAAAGACGGCGTCAAAAGAGCGCTAACCCTCCCAGTGATTGTTGACCGAAGCGAGGCACCAACATTTTATGCAAGCCAGATTACCGATGAGATTGCCCATATGCATGGGCATAAAAATACTAAAGCCATGCGAAAATCATTGCGCATCGGGGACAATGAAAACCCTATACTATACTCCTATGCCTACCGTCTTACTGCACCAGAAGAGTTGATATGGCACGACCAAGCCGCGGAAGATATTGTCATGAACATGGTGCAATCATTCCATGATATTTGGGCGCACTCCGATAAAGATTCGGTTCGTTCTGCCAAAAATTTCTTAAAGGAGCAAGTATCCGCAGAAGACCAGCAAAAAGGTCTAGAACGTATCACACCTTTTCGTGAAATTCGTGGTACAGAACACGCAGAAAGGTTGGCAGCAGCTAACAGGGCGGGAAATGGTCGCCCACCACAAGCTTCCGTTGCATTCCGCTCTGTAAATAGTGTGCAAGCGACTGACATCGATTTCGGACCAGAGCATGAGAGGTTACGTGCCTTGCTACGAGAACAAAAAAGCACTGGCCGCGGCTAATAAATTCCGCATAATCACCTGATGTACAATAAAAAGACCCTCCGCGAACAGATGCTCAAAAAGCGCACGGCGCTTTCAGCAATAGACATTGCTAAGACATCCCAAGCCATTGCCCGCCATTTTGCTGATCACCCGATTCTCGCTTTTGCACCATCATGCGCAGGCTACTATGCCATGCGCGGTGAGGTCGATGTAATGCCCATTCTCGCCTTCATGCAAAATCTGAATAAAAAAACTGCCCTGCCGAGAATCTCCGAAAAAGACGCCCCCCTCACCTTCCATCACTGGCAAGCAGGTGAAGCACTTGAAACCCACACGCTCGGCATGAAGGAACCGCTCGCCAGCGCGCCCATCGTCATTCCCAATATCATACTTGTCCCACTCCTCGCCTTCGATGCATCGGGCTATCGTTTGGGCTATGGCGGTGGTTATTATGACCGCACCATGCAGGCATTGCGCACCGAGGCAAAAGCGCCTCTATTCATTGGTGTGGCCTATAGTTGGCAGGAAGTGCCGCAGATACCGCATGAAACGCATGATGCAAAACTCGATGGCATCCTCACCGAACTCGGTGTAAGCCTCTTTTCATGAAAATTTTATATTGTGGAGATGTCGTCGGACGAAGCGGGCGCGACGCGGTGATGGAAAACGTGCCGATATTACGTGCCGCGCACCAACTCGATGCTGTCATCGTCAATGTCGATAATGCCGCCGCGGGTTTTGGCACCACAGGTGAAATCTTGAACGACTTCAAAAAAATCGGCGTGGATGTCATGCCGGGTGGCGATCATGTGTTTGACCAAAAAGACGCGCTCGGCCTACTCGCCACAGATGCAACCTTACTACGCCCGCATAATTTCCCACCTTCTGTTCCGGGTACAGGTTGCAAACTCTATACGCTCGACAATGGCAAAAAATTGCTGGTACTGCATTTGCTTGGCCAAGTGTTCCATCGCGAGTATCTGAATAGTCCATTTGAATGCGCCATAGCCGCGCTTGAGCCTTATAAACTCGGCAAGAATGTGGATGCTATTCTGGTCGATATGCACGCCGAAGCCACTAGTGAAAAAATGGCGATGGGCGTATTTTTGGACGGCAAAGTAAGCTGCGTGATTGGTTCGCACACCCATGTACCAACCGCCGATGCACATATTTTGGCGGGCGGCACCGCCTATCAAACGGATGCCGGCATGTGCGGCGATTATCATAACACGGTGATTGGTTTTGACCCCGAAGGGCCGATGCAGCAATTTTTGAACAAGTACCGCAAAATTCGCATGGAGCCTGGCAAAGGCAAAGGCACGCTTTCAGGTGCCATCATCACGATAAAAGCAAATGGATTGGCCGAGTCAATCACGCCGATTCAGCTTAAGTAGTAAGTCGCTTTCAATTTTAGTGAAGTACTAGGAGTTCAAGGCGAGGAAGCCTGAGTGTACAACTAGCACATGAACGGCTGACGAGTCCGCAGAACGACAAAGTAATTCATAAAATTCAAAGCGACTACTCGGCGTCTTCTTCGTCGAATGCTTCAACCTTAGCCGCGCGCTTAGCGCGAGTCTTTTCGCTACCAGCCTTCGCTTTGGTAAGCTTACCCTTCGCTGCGTCCCACACGAACGTATTCACAATGGTCTTGGTGCCCGTGGTCACAATATCACCGTTTGGCAATTGCAGCACATCAAAGCCTTCTTTCAGCGCCTCATTAATCACCGAAGAAGAATGGCGCAAATAGTCAGGGTTTGCCATCAGATCCGCCAATTGTTGGTCACCAACCGAAGCCGAGTCCTTAGCCTCTTTCGAGATATTCATCGTATTCAGAAAGGTCGTTTTATACGCCATATCGAATCCCACCCATCTCGTCGTTAAGGCGCGCGCGCCATGTTTCAACTCTTTGTTAACTTCTAAACCCAACCCAATCTACCCGCAAGTGCTTGAGCTATATTGCACCTACGGACTTTAGGCTTTGCTAATGGGTTGTGCCTAGTTCGCCACAACCACATCTGTTAGTATTTTGTTAACGAACATTTACATAGCAGATGTCCCACGCAGCACAATAGGCCACGGAAAATCTTCACACGACTGTCACATTTCCGTGGATTCCAGCTTTCGCTGGAATGACAAAGGGATGAAAGATTTTTCGTTTATGTGAGAAGATCCGCTAGAAGTGCATGCGCACAACGAGGGAGTGTACGTTTGGGGTACATGACCGAGTGAGCACATCCGCAACGACGCGGGCTTCCACAGAAACGAAAAAGAAAAAAGCGGCTCGGAGGTTGCCCTACCGAGCCCAAGAAGGAGCTAGACACTCGTAGAAAACCAGCGTGGTTACCCATCACTGGTTTTCAATTCATTGGATTCATGCTGATATGCATGAATCCCGAAATCGCCAGCCGTGAGCGGCGATTTAGCGCCGCGAAGCGAGCGAAACGAAAAAATAACGATGCTGTTATTTTTTCACTTAATCCAAATTAGAGCTGGTTAAGCTGCTCCAACAATTCATCGGTGGTTTTAATCACCCGTGTATTCGCTTGATACGCACGCTGCGCGACAATCATGTCGGTCAACTGCTCAGCGAGATCCACGTTCGATTGTTCCAGCGCACCTGACACCACGGTACCCGTTCCGTTCGTGCCCGCTTCACGCAAGTTCACTTCACCGGATTCGCGCGTCTGTGAGTACACGTTACCGCTGATGGCACGTAACCCGTCATAGTTCGCGAAATCGGCAATCGGTAACTTGTAAAGCGACTGCGTCTCACCATTTGAGTAGGAGGCGACCACCTCACCCTCATCCGTAATCGATACGCTGACGAGCTGACCTACCGGTGCACCGTTCTGGTTGGCAAACGATACGTTATAGGAACTATCGAATTGCGAGAGACCATCGGTCAAACCAATCACTGTCGCGCCAACCGTACCAAATGGCTGACCGGCGGTACCCAAATCAAGGGCAATCGAGCTAGTTGATGCACCATTCGTCCAGTTAATCGTCAATGCATTGGTCAGGCTCGTGCTCACCGAACGTAAGCTGCCATCACCATTGAAGTTGATGGTACCGGTTGCAATCTGGCCATCTGGCAAAGTGCTGCTGACATCGGTTTCAGGAATCGCATGAATCTCAACTGCCCATGTATTCTGAGCCGTTTTGATGAAGCTGAAGCGTACGTCATGCCCCGAACCCAAGCTATCATAGATTCGGATGTTACGGCTGAACTGTGCCGTAATATTGCCCGAGGCCATGTTATCACCCACGGTGCCTGTCACGTCATAACGTGGCCCAAGCGTGCCCGTATCAATCTGCGAGTAGACACCCGTCAATGGCGTGGTTGGCACGCCGTTACCATCGGCAATCGTCAATGCACCCAAGATAGAACCTTGGTTCGAACGCCCAATCACCGAGACCGAGTTACCAGCAGGCGCGGCATAGTTACCAGCAACTGGGTTGATGGATACACCAGCGGGGATAGTGTAGCGCACGGTGTAACTACCAACCGTCACGTTGGTCACATCAAGGAAGGAACCATTTGGCCAGTTATAGGGCAAACCAGAACCACCCAAATTGAGGCCTGAAATCGATACATAGTCGTTGACGGTAAGACCCGTTGGCGGTGCCGTGTTGATAGTAATATCAATCGTTCCAGAGAATGGACCACCAGCAGGAATGTTCACAGGCGTACCCACTATAGGAACCGATGCCGCAGGAATCAATGCCAAGTCACGCAACTGAATGGTCGTGCTGGGATCATCGACGCGAATCTCAATCGACGAAGCGGAAAGCGGGTTAAGAACAGTCGCGCTCAAGCCCACATCTGCGTTTACGATATTCGCCAAACTTTGTAGCGAGTTAAAGCGGCGTGTATCCGTACCGGGGAATGCAGCAGGAAGCGATACGTTGGCAAGACCAAGCTCAGCAGTCCAGTTCAATCCGCGACGCGTACCATCACCGCTACCGACGATATCACCATTCGCAAACGTTACTGCTTCCGCAGGATCTTCCGAAGACACCACCAGACGCGTACCCGCAACACGTGCCGACAAACCATTCACTTCGTTGATAGCCTGTGCAAGTGTCGCAAGGCTGTTGAACTGACCATCGAACGTATTAGGGCTCGTATTCACATAGGTGAATGTCACTGCGGGTTTGGTTGTTGTCGCAATGGTGAAACTCAGTGCAGCCGTGGTGAAGCTCGTCGAAGGCGTCGAACCACCAAGAAAGGTTGAACCCGCGCTCGACGCATTCAGAATATTGCCAGCGAACTGACGCGTATCCGCGTTGATGTTACCAGGGTTCACGTTGGTACCAACCGCACCACCATGTGGTGTACCAACCGTAATCGAGAAGGTATTGTTCGTGAGCCACGTAACGGTATGAGTTGCATTGAGCTGCGCGGCAGGGGTTGCACCCAGTGCACCCGCAAAGCCAGACAGATCCACTTGGTCACCCGTAATCATGCCATGGTTTGCAAGCGTAATAACATAGGTGTTACCAGCACCAACCGTAATGGCAGAAGCAGCTGCACCCAATGCACGAAGTGCGGTATTGTCCACATTGCTATCACCAACGTTAGCGATACCCGCCGTTGAAATATCACGACCTACCGTAAAGCCACCATAGAGATAACGGTACGTATTTCCCGTTCCCGTAATCACTTCAAACATATCACCGCGATGCAGATTATTCTGTGTCGCGAATCCATATTCATCACCGACAATAATCGCTTCGGCGTTAATGTTCGCATTGGCTGTGGTGCGCGCATCTGGCACGCCTGTCACCGCTTCACCAGGGAAAATCACTTCACCCGCATTCAAGTTTGTACCCAATTCAATCAAGCTTGTAGATTGTGCAACGCCAGAAGCCGACTCGACGTTTACCGTTTGGAGTGAATCAAAGTTGGTGAAGGCAATCGTATTCAAGTTGCCAGGTTCACCAGGCAAACGGCCTTCACGATCCAACGGCCAACCTTGTAGGAAGAAACCTTGCGCGTTTACGAAGTTACCAAGCGAATCCTGACGGAACGAACCTGCGCGTGTGAAAAGTGGCAGAGCACTGGTATCGCTCGTATTGGTTATTGTTGCGGTTTGGCGCACGACAAATAAACCATTACCCGACATTGCAATATCGGTTGGCGCATCAGTCGAAGAGAGCAGACCCTGCTTCGAAACCGCAAGACGTGTACCACCGCGTACACCACCAGTTTGGTAAGTGCCGGTAGATGAGCTGTTAACAACGAGCGTCTGGAATTCACCGGTCGATTGTTTGTAACCCACCGTGTTGACGTTGGAGATATTGTCCGAAATAACGCCGATTTTGCTGCTCTGTGCGCGAAGACCCGAAACGCCCCCAAATAATGCACCATATAAACTCATAAATTCCTCCCTAGTTCGTCAGGTAAACCCTGTTAATCGCTATTAACTATCTATGATGCATTTCCCGTGCCAAGATTGACTATCACTGGGTCACGCACCGCTAAAATTTCATCGAATGGCACTTCCACATCACCAACGGAAAGCATAATTTTTCCATCTTTCGAGCTCTCAACTCCTGTCACAATTCCTACCGCGCGCGTATCAACGGTCATGTCGTTTCCTGCGGCATTTTTTGCCTTCACGGTGATGGTATATTTCCCGTTCGGCTCAGCATTGCCGTTGAAACTATTTTTACCATCCCACACAACAAGATTGCGTCCCTTATCAAGTGAACCTTGGCCATTAAACACTGCCCTACCCGCCGCATTGGTAATGGTCACTTGTGAAGATTGTGCCGACTCTGGAAGGAAATAACTAAACGTTGCCTGTCCGCTATTAAGCGTGCCGGTATTTCCTTTTGTCTCCACTTCGCGGTTGAGATAACTTACCGCCGTGGAAAGTTGTGTTTGCTGCTGGGCAGCAATCAGTTTCTCAATTCCTTGATTGGTTTTAGACTGCTGTTCCACCGTACTGAACTGCGCAAGCTGTGCCGTCATTTGGTTTGTATCAAGCGGATCTGTCGGGTCCTGATTCTTCAGCTGCACCGTGAATAATTTCAAAAATGTGTTGAGGTCGCCACTCAAACCAGTGCCACTCACCGTCGCGGTGGAAGGGTTAGTTTTTTGGCTAATCACATCAATGGTAGTCATGACGACCTCAACTTTCTTACGTTAATTACCCAATCAGTTTCAGCAGGTTCTGTGTCAGCTGGTTCGCCTGAGCGAGCACGCTTACACCGGCCTGAACTTGCACCTGAGCATTGGCGTAATCCGTGGACTCCTTGCTGATATCCGTATCAAGGAGCGCACTACGCGCCGAGTCTTGGTTCTGCACCGAGAACTGAATGTTGTTTGATGCAAAATCGAAGCGCGACTGCAACGCACCCACACCAGAGCGAATCGCCGTCACACGGTTGATGGCAACATCCAACACATCCGAGGCTGCCGAAGCACCTGCTTGTGTTGCAATGCTAAGTGTCTTACCGCCATAGATGTTCTGAGTGGTAACACTGTCGATTTTCACGCCTAGTGTCTCACCCGTAGCATTACCTACACGGAAGCTCAGTTTTGCGCTGCCCGCATCGATACCAAAAGCTTTCTTAAGCGCCGTTTCCAACGCATCAGCATTTTCCTGATTAGTAATATCAAATGCGGTTGTCGTCGAACCTGCTACTGCAGTATTACCCGTTTGAATAGTCAGCGCACGATTCGGATTGCTGATATTCTGCAAGGTAATTGAGGTGTTGATACCAATTTGGTTACCAATACCCGAGAAGCTCACATAGGTCTCACCATTCACCTGAACGGTGATTCTGGCATCTGTTGAGCCAATCTGCGGTTGTTCAATTTGGATGTCTTCAATATTCACCGAGCTAAAATCATCCGAACGGAAATTCACCGAAGCGCCATTCAAGTTGGCAATCTCAGTACCATCCACCTGCACCGATGCGCCTTCTTGGAAAGACGTAATATCGCGGTTTTGTGTGAACGTTACCGTTGAGAATGCCTCGTTGAATTGTGCTAACAGAGGATCCAGTTGTCCTTGGCTTCCAAATGTTGCAACCGTACCACCACCTACGTTGAGGGTGAAGCTACCACCCGCCGCGTTGCCATATTCATCCGCACCAGTAAAGGCGAGTGGAACAACTGCAGCGTTTACAATGTTCGTGGCATTTGCCGTATAGGTAATATTGCCCACTTTAAGTTGGAAGGTTGCCGTATCAGCTGTAGTGAATGTGCCAGTAATTCGACCCATTTTACCTTGACCAAGCTTGCCAACGAAATCGGCATTATCTTCAATGGTACTGGTAACTATCGCCTCGCCAGCAAGTGCTGCCGTTGTGCTGCCATTTGCAAACAAGGTGCCTGAAACTGAACCTACTGCACGTACACGGTCAACCGACAAACCATCGCCTGAAGTACCCGCAGCAATCGTACGATCTGCAGCAGTACCAAGGGTAATGTTGGTAGCTGTATCAAGCGATGCATCAAGTACATAGGCGCCGTCTAATGCACCACCACCCCAGTTTGCAGTAATGTTTGCACCCGTTGCAACGAAGGTCAAGTTAGCTAAACGTGAATCCGAATTCTCATTCAAGAAGCGCGCAAGGTTCGCTGCAGTCTGGGCAGCAGCTGCACCAACTGCCACTTTACCGTTAGCGTCTTGTGAGCCAACGGCCGAAGTGGTGAACGTAACCGTCACACCATTCACGTCAATAGTTTCGTTGTTACCAACAGCACCAGTGATTTGAAACACATCTGCGGCAGTAGTTGCGGAAGTGTTTGTACCTAATTGGACGTTGCTGATCATTGATTGAGCACCCGACAATGTTCCATCGAGCAGCGATACTGAACCAAACTTCGTTGATTTCGCAATGCGGTTAATTTCATCCGTCAACGCTTGGAACTCTTGGTTGATGAACGAACGATCCGTATCGCTAAGCGAACCCGAACCCGCCTGTGTCGCCAACGCTTTTTGACGCTGCAGAATGTCACTCACTTGGCTCAGCGCGCCATCGGCAATCTGCAGCAAGCTGGTACCCTGTGATGTGTTCAGCAATGCTTGGCGAAGCACGGTAACGCTACCGCGAAGCGCACCACCAGTTGCAGTTGCGGCCACGTCATCACCAGCACGCACAATGCGGTTACCGCTGGATAGGCGTGAAATCGAATCCGCCGTATTTTGCGACGCAGCACCAATGCTACGCTGCGCAGAATATGCGGGAATATTGGAATTAATGGTACTGATAGACATGATACTCTCCTATGCTGTGATATCGAGGCGATCACTCACCAGGTGCACATACATCTGGGTCGGTAAATCACCGGGGTTAAACGTGGCTGAAAGGGTTGAAGTTTCAGTTGTCATGCTCTCACCGTCATTGCGGTTGGCCGCTTCACCCCACGGCTCTTTGTTTTGACTTTCTTGACGAAGGTTAAATTCCATACTGCCCGCATCAGCACGCACACCTGCATCATGCAGCATGCGTTCTAATGAGCGCGCATCGCGCTGTAGCAAATCAAATGTATCGGCTTTGTCGACAAGGAAAGAAATCTGCGACATGCCATCAGCCGCAATATCCATCTTCACTTCGACGCGGCCTAAATCCTGAGGGTTCAACTGAATCGTGATGCGATCCACACCATCACGCACCGCTTGCGTAACGCCCACTTTCACTTGATCCATCACCTCACTGCGCAGATAGGCAAAATTCGCATGCGGATCTGTCGGGTCCTGATTCTTCAGCTGCACCGTGAATAATTTCAAAAATGTGTTGAGGTCGCCACTCAAACCAGTGCCACTCACCGTCGCGGTGGAAGGGTTAGTTTTTTGGCTAATCACATCAATGGTAGTCATGACGACCTCAACTTTCTTACGTTAATTACCCAATCAGTTTCAGCAGGTTCTGTGTCAGCTGGTTCGCCTGAGCGAGCACGCTTACACCGGCCTGAACTTGCACCTGAGCATTGGCGTAATCCGTGGACTCCTTGCTGATATCCGTATCAAGGAGCGCACTACGCGCCGAGTCTTGGTTCTGCACCGAGAACTGAATGTTGTTTGATGCAAAATCGAAGCGCGACTGCAACGCACCCACACCAGAGCGAATCGCCGTCACACGGTTGATGGCAACATCCAACACATCCGAGGCTGCCGAAGCACCTGCTTGTGTTGCAATGCTAAGTGTCTTACCGCCATAGATGTTCTGAGTGGTAACACTGTCGATTTTCACGCCTAGTGTCTCACCCGTAGCATTACCTACACGGAAGCTCAGTTTTGCGCTGCCCGCATCGATACCAAAAGCTTTCTTAAGCGCCGTTTCCAACGCATCAGCATTTTCCTGATTAGTAATATCAAATGCGGTTGTCGTCGAACCTGCTACTGCAGTATTACCCGTTTGAATAGTCAGCGCACGATTCGGATTGCTGATATTCTGCAAGGTAATTGAGGTGTTGATACCAATTTGGTTACCAATACCCGAGAAGCTCACATAGGTCTCACCATTCACCTGAACGGTGATTCTGGCATCTGTTGAGCCAATCTGCGGTTGTTCAATTTGGATGTCTTCAATATTCACCGAGCTAAAATCATCCGAACGGAAATTCACCGAAGCGCCATTCAAGTTGGCAATCTCAGTACCATCCACCTGCACCGATGCGCCTTCTTGGAAAGACGTAATATCGCGGTTTTGTGTGAACGTTACCGTTGAGAATGCCTCGTTGAATTGTGCTAACAGAGGATCCAGTTGTCCTTGGCTTCCAAATGTTGCAACCGTACCACCACCTACGTTGAGGGTGAAGCTACCACCCGCCGCGTTGCCATATTCATCCGCACCAGTAAAGGCGAGTGGAACAACTGCAGCGTTTACAATGTTCGTGGCATTTGCCGTATAGGTAATATTGCCCACTTTAAGTTGGAAGGTTGCCGTATCAGCTGTAGTGAATGTGCCAGTAATTCGACCCATTTTACCTTGACCAAGCTTGCCAACGAAATCGGCATTATCTTCAATGGTACTGGTAACTATCGCCTCGCCAGCAAGTGCTGCCGTTGTGCTGCCATTTGCAAACAAGGTGCCTGAAACTGAACCTACTGCACGTACACGGTCAACCGACAAACCATCGCCTGAAGTACCCGCAGCAATCGTACGATCTGCAGCAGTACCAAGGGTAATGTTGGTAGCTGTATCAAGCGATGCATCAAGTACATAGGCGCCGTCTAATGCACCACCACCCCAGTTTGCAGTAATGTTTGCACCCGTTGCAACGAAGGTCAAGTTAGCTAAACGTGAATCCGAATTCTCATTCAAGAAGCGCGCAAGGTTCGCTGCAGTCTGGGCAGCAGCTGCACCAACTGCCACTTTACCGTTAGCGTCTTGTGAGCCAACGGCCGAAGTGGTGAACGTAACCGTCACACCATTCACGTCAATAGTTTCGTTGTTACCAACAGCACCAGTGATTTGAAACACATCTGCGGCAGTAGTTGCGGAAGTGTTTGTACCTAATTGGACGTTGCTGATCATTGATTGAGCACCCGACAATGTTCCATCGAGCAGCGATACTGAACCAAACTTCGTTGATTTCGCAATGCGGTTAATTTCATCCGTCAACGCTTGGAACTCTTGGTTGATGAACGAACGATCCGTATCGCTAAGCGAACCCGAACCCGCCTGTGTCGCCAACGCTTTTTGACGCTGCAGAATGTCACTCACTTGGCTCAGCGCGCCATCGGCAATCTGCAGCAAGCTGGTACCCTGTGATGTGTTCAGCAATGCTTGGCGAAGCACGGTAACGCTACCGCGAAGCGCACCACCAGTTGCAGTTGCGGCCACGTCATCACCAGCACGCACAATGCGGTTACCGCTGGATAGGCGTGAAATCGAATCCGCCGTATTTTGCGACGCAGCACCAATGCTACGCTGCGCAGAATATGCGGGAATATTGGAATTAATGGTACTGATAGACATGATACTCTCCTATGCTGTGATATCGAGGCGATCACTCACCAGGTGCACATACATCTGGGTCGGTAAATCACCGGGGTTAAACGTGGCTGAAAGGGTTGAAGTTTCAGTTGTCATGCTCTCACCGTCATTGCGGTTGGCCGCTTCACCCCACGGCTCTTTGTTTTGACTTTCTTGACGAAGGTTAAATTCCATACTGCCCGCATCAGCACGCACACCTGCATCATGCAGCATGCGTTCTAATGAGCGCGCATCGCGCTGTAGCAAATCAAATGTATCGGCTTTGTCGACAAGGAAAGAAATCTGCGACATGCCATCAGCCGCAATATCCATCTTCACTTCGACGCGGCCTAAATCCTGAGGGTTCAACTGAATCGTGATGCGATCCACACCATCACGCACCGCTTGCGTAACGCCCACTTTCACTTGATCCATCACCTCACTGCGCAGATAGGCAAAATTCGCATGGTGAATACGCACATTCTCATGTGCACGTTGTTCTGTGCTGCTAGCTTGTGGCTGATGCGCTAATGGGTTGGTAGGCGTAGCGTCGCTATCAGTTGTCAAACGAGCAACCACTTCACCTTCGGAAGGCACATCGTTGGGTGAATCTTTAGTAAGCTCGGCAATCATTGCCTCAAACACATCGGACTTGCTGCCAGCGCGCGAAGGATGATGCGGAGTATTTTGCTTGGTCGCAACAAGAACGAGTGCATCATCGGTAATGGTTCCCTGCTCAACAGACGCAGCTTCCGCTCTTTGAACTTCGGGAAGATCAACCTCTGGCAAAGCAACAAAAGGTACGACGTGAGCAGTGGGCGCAGATGAAGTTTCAGTAGACTGAATCGCCTTGTCAGTTCGCGCAGTAATTTGCTGAACCCATTGCGGCATCACTGCGGCAACTTCTTCCGCTCCTTGCGTTTCTTTTCTTCGTTCTGGCGTAGCAATCGTAATTTCCGGAAAGGTGGCCCCAGCGCTCATCGCAGCTAGCGCTTCCATCGGTGCAGGGTTGGCGGTAAGTGCTTGCTGTAACCACTGCAAAGCGCGCTGTAATGTCGTAGCGCGCTGCTCGGTCATTTCATCGGGTTGGCCCGCTGCAACATGCGTTAAAATATCGTGAACACTTGTAGGTTCGCCACCAGACTCTACCGCTTCTAATGCTTCTTTGAGTGCCTCTGGGGGTTGCTCATGTTGGCTTTGTGAATCGAACTGAGCCAATAAATCACGCGCATGTTCGGGTGATATTTTACGATCAAGAATCGTTTGTATATGCGCAGCATTGGCGTGATGCGCAGCAGGAACTATTTGCCCATCTTCTTGCGCGACCGTAACATTCGCGACTAACTCCTGTACTAAATCCCCGCCAGCATGCTGTTTACCGTGCGATAAATCACCGTGCTGAGGGTTTGCGCTCGCCAACATATCAGAGAATGGCGTTGTAGCTGTGTCAGTTCCCTGCTGGCCTTCTTGAGCCGCAGCACTGCCAGCCGCCGCAGATACTTGCGGCTGCCCAACTAAAAGACTTAGCAATGAGAATTGCATAAGACACCCCGAGTGAATTCGGGTCTATCTTTGCAATGACTATGCCAAGACGGGGTAAGGAATTGAATTTAATGAATTATGCTGAAACCGTGACGGGGTCTTCCGGCGGTTGGGGGTGCACTTCCTGCTCCACCACCGCATCCTTCGTTGCATCTTTTTCCGGTAGGCCGCGATCAATGCGATCCCACACATCACGCATTTCTTTGAGGTCCAGAATGATACGCTCACAATCCGCAATATCGTTGGTACGGTGAAGCGAGATGATGCGCATATCAATCGTCGAATAAAAACTGTACAGCACTCGCGCCGCATCCCCGCCATTATCAAAATCAAGGCTAGATTGCAGGCCCATAATAATCTCGCCCGCTTTCACAAGCTTATTATAACGACCCTCAATATCACGACTCTCCATGCAGTCACGCGCCTGCTTCAAGAAGCGAATCATCCCATCATAAAGCATGACCACTTGGCGCGTCTTCGCAACCGTATGGCTCGCACGGTGATAGGCTTTGACGTTTTGATAGTTACTGGGCGACATAGAATCCTTACCAAAATTAGGCAGAGTTTCGCGCATCCGCCTGCGCACCGAGTAATTGTAGCAGATTGTTCGCTTTCGACAACGCCTCTTCCAATCGGCTATATTGCTCGATAAGCTGTTCACGATAACGCGCAATTAGCGTATCGATACTGGTAATTTCTTCCTCGTTTTTGGTGACCACGTCATTCAAGCGGTTTTGTTCGCCTGTCAGCAATCCGTCATCCTTATTGAGGATGGATTCAATCGAGTTAAAAAGACGATCCCCAATGCCTTGCGTGAAATTGACATTGAACGTCGCATCATTCGTGTCCGAGAAAATCAGTTCTAAACCCTCAAGCACCGTGCCATTTTGGCCTTTAAGGAATACGCCACCCGTTGAGGTAATATCTGTACCATCGAGATTCACCGTCACCGAACCCAACAGCGGGTCATTATAGGTCGCGGTATAAACAGGCGTCGTCGGGTCGCGGTCAATGTTGAGTGTGATATCATTCACCGCGAGTGAGTTATTGCGTTTGAATACAGCCAAATTCGCATTTTGTGAATTCATCTGGAATTCAAATACCGAGCGCACCCCTTCAAAATTCGACTCAAGCGCCGACTTCAACTTGTCCGAATCCAGCACGATGATGTTACGCGTGAAGGGACTTTTCTCATCCCCTTCGAAATCCTGAAACTTAATGCCCAAATCCGCCAACTGCGATGGGTCGCCACTTGCAATCCCCGCTACTGAGCGCGATATCTCGCCACTCAACGTCGACATGATAGAACGCATCGTTGAGTTATTTGCCAATACTGCCGTCTCGGTAGGCAATCCGTCTTTGCCAACTTCAGACTGTCTGGAGACAAACAAACGCAGCTCGTTATACACGTCCGCCAACTGCGTGACGGCATTCGTCACAATATCGGTATCTGGCGAAATGCTAAGCGCGACACTGGTCGCGGGGGGAGTTGCTTGCTTCAAGTTAAAGGTAATACCGTCAATCGCATCAGCAACTGAGTTGGTCTGGCGCTGAATCGCCACACCATCCAACGTAAACTGCGAGTTAAGTGCCGCTTGTGTCGTAGTAAAGTTGAGGTTGGAAAGTACGCCCGAAGGGTCAGAGGTAATGGTTGCGGCATTTTCCAAATCAAAAGCCGTATCAAGACCTGTCTGGGTTGCAGTGAATACTAACGTATAGGTATTGTTGGGCGTACCGTCCGCCACTTTCAATACGGTCGCCTGAACACCCGTAAGATTTTTTACTTCATTGAACTTATTCGCCACCGTTTGCAGCGAGTCGCCTGAATTGAGTGTAATGGGCGTACTGCCACCACCAAGACGGCGTATGTTAAATGTTCCCGCGGTAAAGGTACCGGGTGTTGAAACCGCCGACACCACTGAAGAAGTGGTCGAGTTCGGCACCAGAAAGTTATCGCTTTGTTGCTTGGTTTCACGGGCCAATTGGTCCACTGAATCCACGGTGAAGGTCTGCGTCGCCGCCCCAGGCTCTACCGTCGCCGCGACATAGTTACTAGCAGCAACACCCGTATTGGTCGTCAGCGTTGCCGTGCGATATTGGAAAATGTTCTGCGCGGCATTGCCAACACCGGGGGGGTTCCTGAGCACATCCACCGCACTTTTGAAGCGCGACATAAGCCCACTCAATTCGGTAAGGGCTTTTTGCTCTGTGCCAATTTTCTCGTTTTTCTTCTCAAGCGTCGCAGCAGGCAAGCGCTTTGCTTCCACGAGGCTTTTAATAATCGATTCCGTGTCGAACGCGGTTTGGCTACCACCAACGACAGTTCTACCGTTCTGCTGGAACAATCGTCCCAACTGTATCTGCGTCACCATGACGTAATCTCCTACCGTTTCAGTTGCCGGACACTTGGGTGCCCGGCTCCCAAACTACTTACGCGATGCAAGCTCCATGCCAGAGCTTACACCACCTAAGCCTGAATTTCTATCAGCGACTCACCGATGCTGGTACGTTGCAGCAACTGAGGCTCAGGGATGTAGGTTACCCTACCATCCCGAAGACTCGTGAAACGCGTAATATACTGTCCCGAACCGTCTTTATAAATCGAGAATGTGTGGTCATTGACCGCATAGACATCCTTAAAGAATGACTCAGCGGCTCTTTTGACCTGCTCGAAACGACGAACTTCTGCGGATGCGACTTCATCCGCTTGGTTCGCGCCGGGCAGCGCACTCTCAACGTTCTGTGACGTTTTGACGACGGGAATCTCAGTGCCAACTTTGGTGGCTGGAAGAGATTGGGGTAACTTGACACCCCCTCTTAGATTGATCTCCATTGTCCTTACTCCTTCTTGCCTCGGTCGCTGATCCGGTGGGGGTACTTGACCCAAAGTCCCCCACCTTTAATCAGCGCTAGGTTGACCCTAGACTCCTCGGCTCATTATTTAACCAATGAGCTTGAGCAGGTTCTGCGGCAGTAGGTTCGCTTGCGCGAGTACCGCAATACCAGCCTGGAGTTGCACCTGAGCCGTAGCGTAGGCGGTCGATTCGGCCGTTACATCCGTATCGAGCAATACACCACGTGCTGCGTCTTGGTTTTGGATGTTTACTTCCAAAACAGATCCAGCAAAGTCAAAGCGTGACTGCAAGGCACCAACACCCGCACGAATCGCTGTTACGCGGTTCAATGCAGCGTCAATCGCCGTACCAGCTGCCGAAGCATTTGCTTGGGTATCGACACTCAAGGTCGCACCCGAAAAAATGTTCTTCGTCTCCACACTGTCAATGCGTACACCCAGCGATTCAGAAGAGTTGTTACCCACTTGGAATTTAACCGCAGCACTACCAGCTTGGATACCAAATGCAGTTTTGAGAGCATCTTTCACTGCATCTGCTTTAGCTTGGGTAGAAAGATCCAAAGCCGCCGTTGAACCAGCAATCGCAACGTTACCCGTCATAATAGTGAGGGATTTAGTCGGATCTGAAACGTTCTGTAGCGTAACCGGAACGTTGGTTTGAATCTGGTTACCAATACCTGAAAAGCTGGTATAGGTTTCACCATTGATACGCGCAGTTATCTTCGCATCCGTGGTACCTATTGCTGGTGCATCGATTTGAATATCTTCGATATTCACCGCAGTGAAGTTACCCGAACGGAAGTTAACCGAGGCACCATTCAGGTTGGCGATTTGTGCACCACCCAACGAAACGATCGCACCCTCTTGGAAAGAAGTGACGTCACGGTTTTGGGTAAAGGTAACACCCGAGAGCGCTTCGTTTAACTGCGTTGCAAGAATATTAAAGTCATTCTGGTCAGCAGCGTCGGCAGCGATAATCGCACCACCAGCAATGTTGAACGAGAATGTGCCACCTGCGTTGGCGCCCAGTGAGTCACGACCCTGCATGAGTACGTTCACTGCCGCAGCGTTGACCACGTTGGTCGCAACTGACGAATAGGTGATGTCGCCTACTCTGAGAGAGAACACCGCAGTGCTCGCTGCCGAGAAGGAAGCAGTAATGTTACCGATAGAGCCTTGACCAATCTTACCAATAAATGCGGCATTGTTCTGCACCCCTTGGTTCGCACCGGTAAAGTAAGTGGTAAGCGCAGGGCCAGCACCAGCAGCAGCAGTTGCACCGCTCGTCAGAATTGAACCAGTGACAGGACCAATTGCTTTAGTGTTGTTGACACTCAGACCATCCGCTGTTGTACCAACTGCAATCGTGCGGTTGGGGGCAGTGCCAAGCGTAATGTTACCTGCAGTGCCAAGCGAAGCATCCAGAACATAAGCACCTTGTAACTGGCCACCAGCCCATGATGCCGTAATGTTGGCACCGTTGGCGATGAATTGTACGTTAGAAAGTCGTGCATCCGTGCTTTCATTAAGGAACTTTGCAAGGTTGGCAGCAGACTGCGCAACAGCAGCACCGACGACTACTTTACCTGCAGCATCCGCAGAACCGACAGCCGAAGTGGTGAAAGTTACCGTAACACCGTTAACGATAATGGTGCTGTTGTTGGCAGGCGCACCAGTGAAAGCAAATACGTTGGCTGCTGTTTGGTTGTTGGTTGCAACGCCAGCAGTTGTGTTACTAGTAATGCCTTGTGCACCCGAGAGGTTACCGTTAAGCAGCGTCACCGAACTAAATTTAGTTTGGGTAGCGATACGGTTAATCTCGTCCGTGAGGGCTTGGAACTCTTGGTTAAGGAATGAGCGGTCAGTGTTCGAAAGCGAACCCGAACCTGACTGTACCGCAAGTGCCTTCTGACGTTGCAGAATATCCACCACTTGGCCGAGAGCGCCATCGGCGATCTGTAGCAAGCTAGAACCCTGCGAGGTGTTGAGCAGCGCTTGTTTCAACGTGGTCACGCTGGTGCGCAGCGAGGTACCGGTTGAAAGGGCCGCCACGTCATCCGAGGCTTTGACAATGCGGTTACCGCTCGACAAGCGAGCGATAGACGATCCGGCACTATCCGACGCAGCGCCAATATTGCGCTGGGCTGAATATGCCGCAATGTTAGTGTTAATTGAACTCAAAGACATGATGTTCTCCTACTTGGACGTTAATGTTACTAGGGCTACTTGCCCACTACATGGTCGGATGAAACTCCTTCTTGGAGTAACAGATTCCCACCACATAGCTCACCAATAACAGATCTTCGTTAAGAAACCGTTAATGGCTTAACCAATGCATGCAAATAGTTCGAAATTTTTTCGGGTCACTACATGAACCCATCAAAATTGCGGCTACGCGCCTGCATCTGGACAATCCACGCTACTGCACGGACTACTCCCATAAATGTGACATTGGCATATTTTTGATGGTTTGTCATTAGGAATTTTATACGTCACCCACCAACGCCCTCAGGCGTGCTTCACGCGTCCAGCCCGTCTCTTCATAAATAGAGAGGGAAAGTTGCGAGTCGGCAAGGTGGTCTTGAAAGCGCGACAGGCTTTGCACGATGCGCACGACTTCCGTTTCAGGAATCGCACCCTGCGCCTCAAAACAGGCGGCCATAAGCGCAAGTTTCACGGTCGCAAAGCGCACACCAATAATCGTGATGCGCTCGCTGAGTGTTTTGCCAAGCCCTGCAAACGGGAAAAGATTTAGCCGCAACTGCGCTTGCAGATAACGGCGCAAGATTGGCTGATACTGCGCACCATGCTCCCGCCACCATGCCTGCATATTTACTACGCGCTCAGTCCCGTCGGGGTGTAAATCTAAAATCAGTTTTTCCCAATTGAGCGTCACGCCCAACGCGCGCGCCATCATGTTAATCACGTTCATCAACCGCTCACGCGGTGAGGCGGGCGCAGAATGTACGAGCCCTTGCAGCGCATTGAGCAGCATAAAGGGGTCGGTCGCCTTGAGTTCCGCGCTTGGAATGCGCCCCTCCGCCATGCGGAAATAAAATGGCACAGCCGCTTCCCACTGGTCTTTAGGTTGCGGTTCCAGCCCGCGCACCATGGCACTAAGCCGCATAAAATTGCGCTCGGCGCTGAACGCGTCATTGCCCATTTCAGCAACACATGCCTCATGAATTTTCAGTGCCGCTTCGGGAGATAATTCCTGCGGCGCATAGTTTCTCAGCGAGTGCGGCACGCGCTCAAATGTGGTGGTGCTATAACTATGCGCACCATCTTCCGTGAGCATAAGTCGCGTCGCCTCAGGGCAGGATAGCGCCATCGTCATGACGGTAATATCACCTAATGCACGCGTTGAACGCGGGAAAAAATGGCACGCATCGCCTAAATAATCGCTGCCATATTTCTTGTGAACGCCGCACCAGCCCGCTTGAAACTCGACGCAATAATCGGTTTTTTCATCACGTTTCATGATGAATTCCGCCTCACCACTCGTCACGCTTTGCATCAGCTCAGGTGCTTTGGTTTGATAGAGATTCACCGTCTCTTGGGTCAGCTGCATGCCCCAGCCTTTGCAGCACGTATCCTCACAGGCATCACCCAGACAAGTGAAACGCTGAGTCGCCACTGTCTGTAGGTGCGTCACCACGATGACTTAGAATGCCAGCATATGGCGGATATTATATTTGCTCGACGCAAATACATGCTGAACAGCGGTACGTTTCACCGCATTCACCAGTAACGGTGCACGCGCATTCACCGACAAACGTACGCCCGAGGATTCACGATGTACCGATACAATCAGTAGCACCGTCAACTCAGCAGCTGGAATCTCTAATTCCTGCGCAGCTTGTGCTAAATCCGCCGCATCAAAGATGGGATTATTCGTATCAATCGGCAAGGTAATGAACGACAACGCATCGTCCTCCAGCGATTGCAGCATTTTGAAGCGCGCCATTTTTGCCGAAGGGAAATTTGTCAGACAAAATTCCGAGCGATCAGGCATACCGAGAATGCCGTTTGGAAACAGAATCGGATTCTTGCGATAGACGGTCACTTTACCGAAACGCGTGTCAATCACGTCCGTATCCGGCTTCGCTGCTGTCGGCGCCATTGGCGGCATCGCTGCAGAACCACTCCCCGTCATTACCATTTCTCCTTGTAACATAAACCCTCCCGATTTTTATTTGTTTCGCACCGTATGCATGACGCGACAAAGGCAAAAAAGGCAGGTTTTCTGCACTTTACCATAGTCACGTAGGCTTGCAAGTATTCCGCTCATTTTTTCACTCAACTTATAAGTAGTCCGACAATCGCAACTGACTCAACCGCGCATACACCTGAAACGTCGCCTGTAATACCGCCTCGTGGTTGGAAACCTCTGTTGCCGCCGCCACTGTATCGGTTTTGGAGACCTGCTCCGTCACACCTTTGAGATAGACACGCATTTGATCCAAGCGCTCACCGGTCTGGTCAATATTGACAATCGCGGTGTTCACACGCGAACGCGCCGCAACTAGTAGCTCCTGCCCTCTTTGAATCAAATCCAATGCCTGACCAAGTTTTGCGTCACCATCCACCGCATCAGCCTCAAGTGCGAGATGGTAGCCCGCAATAATGTTCTGAAAGGCGAGATCATCAGCGCGTGCTGGAAATTCATCCTCAATGCGCTCATCAATGCGATAGGTGATATTCTTATCGGACCCGAGATAGTAATTTTTATCTGGCACACCCACTTCCGTCGGATTTGGCAATGGCTCCTGAACAGGTGGATTGGCAGTATCAATCCCGCCGAAAATATAGCGCCCTTCAAATTGCGTGTTCATCGAGTTGGTAAGTCGCGCCATCAGATCTTCCATCTGTTGACCGAAGGCCATATTTCCCTCATTACCCGCCGCACTTCTGCGTAGCACCACCAGATTCTCAATATCATCCGCAGTTGTCACCATTTGGTCAAGCGCCTGATCTGCAGTGCGCAAACGTGATTCTGTGACCGTGTTATTTTGTTTGAATTGTTCAATCTTACGAAGACGCGCTTCGAGCAGCGTGAATTGCTCCACCTGTCCATTGAGTCCCTTAAAATTATCCGACTTAAAGCCGCTAGAGAGCTGACCCTGCAAATCAGCCAGCTTGCCAAAGCTGTCGCTGATATCGCGCTGCGTGCGATTAAATAATGATAACGTACTCACCCGACTGACTGCCATAGCAGACTCCTATTATCTAAATGCGCCGATCAAATCCTCGAATAGCTGATTTACTAAACTAATGACCTTTGCATTCGCTGCATAAGCGTTCTGAAAGGTAATAGTATTTGCTAATTCCTCATCAAGGTTAACGCCGCTTACCGATTGCTGGCGCTCGGATAACCCGTTAAACAACACTTGCTGATTATCAAATGCACTCGTAGCGGATACGGCCTCTGAAGCGACATAGCCGAGCAATTCGCTGACATATCCACCCACCGTGAGTGTAGAGTTTGGTGTACCGCCCGCCGCGTCAAACCCAACGGCCAGCGTTGAAAATTTCGCCATATTTTGTGCAGTTTGGTTATCGCCGCTATAGCGCACATAGGTGTATTGCGGAATATCATTTGGGTTGCTAGGCTGGCGTTGCAATACCATTTTGCCGGTAGCAATCATGTTAGGATCATTGGCAATCGCATCCTCTACCGCCAAATCATAGGCAGAGTTTTTAAGATTACGCACCTCGCGGTAATCCAAATTATCTTTGAACAAATTGTTCAAACCAAAAAAGTGCGAAAAGCCACGATTTGTCGCCATCTCGGTCGGTACTACGTTAAAGTCGCCAAGCTGTTTCGAGTTTAATTCATCAATCGAAATACCCAGACCATCGCGCGCGACGAATTTCATGTATCCTGTGTCAGCACCAATATAACGCCCATTGATTTTGGGCAGTTCCGCGCCATCCGCATCCACTAAAATAGCGCGCATAAATTCTTGCGAATTATTGGGTATCACGCGCTGCCCGTTACCACCCACGGAGGTGTTGTCAAAACGGTCATTAAGCATGTTTGTTTGATTGTTATTCACACGATAGGTAATGGTCGAGGTCACTACGGCACCCTGCTCATCCACCACGGCAACATCGAGGGTTATATCATAATATGCTGAGCCAAAATTGCCTGATAAATCCAGTGCAAATTGTCCGCCCGCATCACGCGTGCGGCGCTTTTCGCCTGCGTCAATTGTATCATACGCGGATTGGGCATAAACAGTCGCATCACTTACTGGGCCACCTGGACCTGCAGGCGCACCCGTCACCTGAATCTCTACTTGGTTGCCCACCACACTGATAACTTGAAAATAGCCCGTTAACTGTGCAGGCGTTAGACCATTCACCGCACCCGCAGGTGGTGAAAGATAAATCGTATCCCCCACATTAACGGTGGGCGTGCTGTTAAATGCAACCTGCACATTGTTGCTACCCGCTACTGTCGTATAGGTCCCTGCGGGGTTGAGTGTAATCTGCGGCGCACCGGTCGTGACGCTGGTGATGTTCGCTGCCGTATCATCCAGCACCGTGAAACCTGTCACGAAAATATTGGCATCGGTTTTGGAAATATTATCAATATCCAAATCAAAGCGTAAATTGGGGTTAGCAATGTTAGCAGGAAGCGTATTGGTTGTAGTAACAAGCTGGATATTGTTCGCATTTCCAACCTTGGCTTTTACAGGCGGCGCACGGAAATGATTGTTGATTTCATCAATAATCGTTTGCATGTTAGGACGCCCTGTACCCTGCCCTGAATCGAGAAACGTCAAATCAAGGTTAAGCGGGCGCGCCCCCGTATAGGATTCATCCAAATAGCCTGCAGGCGCTGGCTCACCATTCGCACTTAGCACACCAATGCGAACATTGCCGGTCCAGTTATACTGGTCACTACTGCTGACAAGGCGCGTACCCGTCAAGGTCGGGCGGCCAGGAAATGACGAGCCACTATTATGAATCGCATTCACTTCATCGCGCAGACGCGACGACAACATATCCAGCATATCCAACACATCGGGTAACACCTTATCGCGCAATTCCTGAAGACCCTTGAACGTACCGCCAGTGAGCTGCGTCGTTACCTCGCGGGACTTGCCGCTTGAAATAAGGGTTTGCGCATTTGGTCGTGCATTACCATTACTATCCAGCACGGCAACCGTAAGGCTATTGAAGTTTGAATCGTCCACAAGTCCCTGTGCTGATCCTTGCACCGAATATTGCAACTTATGTGGCGTACCATCCACCAGCGAAATTCCTGTTGAAGTAAGGACATTCACCCTTCCCGACTCTTCAAAGAAAGTATTGATATCCATGTAACTCGCCAAATCATTCAATAGAATATCACGCTGATCCAAAAGGTCCGGAGTGGACTGACCAAGCGTGTAACTACGTGAAATCGCCGTATTCAATACATCAAGCTTGCTAATCAAATCATTGACCGCCGTGACGCCTTGCCCAATATCGCGATCTGCTTCATAGCGTAGATTCTCAATCTGATAGGCAAGCTCAGAAACTTCACGCGCTAAGGTTTTTGCTGAATCAACAGCACCTGTGCGAAAGGAGGTGCGCTCAGGCGTTTCCGAGAGTTGCTGCAAGCTATTAAAGAAGGTCGAAACATACTCATCGAGTGAATTGCCCTTCCCAGGTTCGCCAAGCAGAATCTGCAAACGATCATGGAATTCATTCACCACATCTGAGCGCGATAACTGTGATTGTTGTGTCGTGATGGAACGCTGCAAATAGCGATCAATATTACGCACCACATCATTGACGCGCACCCCACTACCAACACCACCAACCACCTGCGCTTCCTGATTGACAATCTGGCGTGAATAACCAGGTGTACTGACGTTGGCGATATTATGCGACAGCACTGCGATATTGCGCTGGGTCGCGCGCAATCCCGTCAATGCATTATTCATACTGAGGCCAAGGCTGCTCACATCATGCCTGCTGGTTGAGGTTAATCGACACGCCCGACATTTCCGCACCCGCGCGGAACTGCCCACCACTTTTGGTATACACCGTCAAATGCTGCTGCTCGGCGATCGAGTCCGTGATGGCCTTCACCACCGTCTGATTCACACTACGCGCCGCTGCTACGTGACGAAAATTATGCTCCATAATTTTGCCAAAGCCCGTGACAACACTCACTAATCGTTCGCGCGTTTCATCAGGCACTTCTTCAATGATATCGGGGCGCGCGCGCAGTAATGACTGGTAGGATTCCAACATCTGTGTAAGCTTAAGTTTTTCGTGGTGCAGTTCGGCCATACCGCGCACATTCATCTGCGCAAGCAGTTCTGTTTCGTCGTTCAAAATCTCCGCCATACGCACCGCAATCGCGATAAATTCTTCTACATCAAAATGCAAAAGCGTATTGGGTGAAGGCTTCATCGTGGGTGATACTTGTTCCATTATTCTACCTCCTGCATACGAATCATTTCACGTTTCACGTGATCGGCCACGCCCACACCGCCAGCGCGCGAAATCAATTTGCCATATTCATCGACCAGCAGAGACTTATACATCTCCTCACCTTCGCCACCGCCCAGCGCTTCGTTCGTGCCAACGGTTGCGAACATGTTACCCAGCATCTGGGATAGAAACTGTGCCTCGAATTCCTGCGCGATTTCATCCAGCTTCGCATCACTCATCCCGCGAGATGCTGCTTTGGCTTTATTCATCTGCGCCAGCTTTGACTGGCTGCTACTGGTAATTCTCATCGTCTCTACATCCACCGGACTGATTAGGTCACTCATGGCCCCTACCTCGTTTCAATGTCGGCTTGCAGTGCGCCCGCCGCTTTGATGGTTTGCAAAATGGTAATCAAATCGCGTGGTCCAACACCCAGCGCATTGAGCCCCGTCACTAAATCCCTGAGCGTTGCGCCCTCTTGCAGCACCGCAATCTGGTTGCCCGCTTCTTCATCCACCGTCACATCGGTTCGTGGGACAAGCACAGTCTGCGCACCTTCAGGTGCAAAGGGGTTAGGCTGTGATACTTGCGGCGTCTCTTCAACTTTTACCACCAAGTTACCCTGCGCCACCGCCACGGTTGAGATGCGTACATTCTCACCCATCACGATAGTACCCGTCGCTTCATCCACCACAATGCGTGCGGGCTGGTCGGTTTCCACTTGCAGCGTTTCAATATCGGCAAGCAGCCCTGTCACATCGCCATTATAGGCCGATGGAACAGTTACAGTGACCGTACCGGGGTCTTCAATGCGTGAAGTTCCAGGGCCCACTTGCAGGTTAATCGCCTTAGCAATCCTATGCGCAGTGGTGATGTCAGGATTGCGCAGTGCCAAGCGCACTGATGGTAAATCGTTCAAGCGAAAATCAATCTCACGCTCGACAAGCGCGCCATTGGGAATAAAACCATTGGTCGGCACGCCCTTGGTAATTGCCGTACCCGATTGCCCCGATGCCTCAAATCCACCCACCGTTACGGGCCCTTGCGCGACGGCATAGACGTTACCATCCGCACCAACGAGTGGCGTCGCAAGCAAGGTACCGCCTAGTAAACTTTTTGCATCACCCATGGCACTAATATTAACATCCATCGTCGCACCAGCGCGTGCAAACGCAGGTAGACGGGCAGTAATCGTTACTGCCGCCACGTTTTTCGATTTGAGCTGCAAACCACGCGTATTGACACCTTGGCGCTCTAAAAACGCAATCAAGCTCTGCTCGGTAAAGGCGTTATTTTGCAATTTATCGCCCGAGCCATTGAGACCTACCACCAAACCATAACCCATCAGCATGTTGTCACGCACGCCTTCAAACGCTACCACGTCTTTGACGCGTGCAGCATGCGCAGGTGTTGCCGACATCACCAAAGCAATCGCAAGTGTTGCAACGGTCATCAACCACACACCGCCACCAATGCTGTCTCTGATGCGCTCACCCATCGTTGCTGCTCTCGCTCTCTGTTGCATCGTCTGCTCCTGACGCTTTCACTCTTATTAGACGCACGGTTCTATGCGACTTTCATGCCAACTATCGGCAAGCCAATTATGTCATAAATTACATTGGGTTAATTAGCATTCGGCTAGGGGGTCATGACTCCATCATCCTGCGCTAGCTCAAAGAGGCAATTTTTGCCGCCACCCACATGCCCCACCGTGATGTTTGCCTGACGGCCTCTGCTTCGTTATAGTACTCCAATGATTAATAAAATTGGCTATACGAATCCCACCAATCCTACCCAACGTGCTGGCAACGTGCGTCGCACCAGTAAGACCGGAAGCAGTAGTTTTATTGACGCGCTGGATAGTGTTGGCGGAGTCGAAGAGACACAAGCGACTTCCCCCGTTGCGGCGATGAGCGGCATCGGCGTATTGCTCGGCGCACAAGAAGTCAGCGAAGAAGAAGTGGGCCGTCGCAAAGCATTTAAGCAAGGCAAAGTAACGCTCGATGCCTTGGCCGAACTGCGTGATGCGCTGATTATCGGCAGCTTACCACTCAGCACCATTCGCAATCTCGAAACCATCGTCGCACAAGAGCGCAGCGCCACGAATGACCCCGTACTAAACGGTATCTTAGACGAAATCGAATTACGCGCTGCCGTGGAGATTGCCAAGCTGGAAGCCGCTGGCGTTGTGCTATGAGCGAAGGAAAATCCCGAATTATTTCCACCAAGCAGTGCAAGCGTGCACGCGCCTTGCTGAAATGGAACCCGCTTGATCTAGCCAGCCGCACCCGTATTCCCATCCGCCATTTGGAAAAGTTCGAGCGTAATCAGGCACGCCTCACCAAGCCCGAGAACGATGATATCGTTAAAGTTTTCGAGCGCCATGGCATTGAATTTCTACCCGACGGTGACGTGGCCTATCATAGCAGCACGCTAGAATTTGACACGCATGAAACGGGTAAAGAATTCAAACATTATGACCTAGATGCCGGCGATGCGACCGAATCCACCGAAGACCTCGCCGCCAAAGAAGCCAAAAAACTCGCCAAAGAAGCGGAAGAACTCAAGCGTAAACGCGAGCGCGAAGAGGCCCAGCGCCGCAAAATGCAAGAATAAAATAGTGTGCATAGGACAGATTTGAGGCTTGCAGCCCCCTCCCACGCGAGTAGAATCAATCCTCGTACCTATGGGTACGCGTGATTAACCGCCTCATACGAACCATTTTAAGGAACCTATCCTATGGCAAAAGCATCGGCAAAAAAGAAACCCGCTAAACCAGCAGCTAAAAAGTCTGCAAAACCAGCAGCTAAAAAGTCTGCAAAACCAGCAGCAAAGAAACCTGCTCCTGCAAAAAAGCCACTCAAGGCTGCTGCAAAACCAGCAGCAAAAAAAGTTGTACCGATGAAAAAATCTCCAGCAAAACCAGCAGCCAAAGCAGCCGCTGTTAAGAAAATCACACCCAAAATGGCTGCGCCTGCAAAACCTGTAGTGAAAGCAAAGCCACGCAACAGCTATAAACCAGCCAAGCTTCCGCAAGGCTATAAGCCAACGGAAAAAGAAGAATACATGAATCCCCTTCAGTTGGAATATTTCCGCCAAAAGCTTCTTTCGTGGCGCACGGAATTACTCAGCGAATCACGCGAGACATTAGAGCATCTGCATGAAGAAAACTGGCATCAGGCCGATATTGCGGATCGCGCATCGCTGGAGACCGAAGCGGGCGTCGAGCTACGTACGCGCAATCGCTACCTCAAACTCATCGCCAAGATTGATGCAGCCATCACCCGTATCGAAACCGGTGAATATGGCTATTGCGAAGATTCAGGTGAGCCGATTGGCTTGAAACGTCTTGAAGCACGTCCCGTGGCTACCCTTTCCATCGAGGCACAAGAGCGCCACGAGAAAATGGAACGCCAATATACGGATGAAGAATAAGCCAAGCATCAAACGCTATCAATTTCAGGCATTTGCTGGACATTTAAGGTGGTTAAAACGCCGCGTACACTTGCTACGTGAGCACAAAACGACCGCAGAACAACAACGCAAATGGCAAAATTTAGGGCGTTAACGTTCTTTTAACTTTTAGCGTCTATACACTCCCCATCAACACCGCCAACTAATCAAAGAACAGGCGGTTCAGTAAGGGAGGTTTGGTGAGATAAGTTCTAGGAGTTTTCGCCCGCAACGACTGAGCGTACAGAAGTACGTGACAGGAGAGAGGACGGAAACGACAACGAAATTAGGCACCAAAACCCCTTAATGAATCGACTGAATCCGGCGGGCATAACAGGGAGTACTCGGCATGGAAGCATTACAAAGTTACAGTATTAGTCCGTCAACCGAACCATTCGCGACGTTCGTTGCAGCCTTTAAGCGCGATCGCCACGATCCAGAAACTGCGTTGCAGGAGGCCTTGCGTGAAATGGCTGCGAGCCTGAATAGTGACATGGGAAATGCACCCGTGCTCTATACGCCTGAGTCTATCTTGCAACAAGAAGCCATTCGTCATGGGTTTGATAACGCCCGCCATTTCCGCGAAGCGCTACTACCCGCGATCGAGCACCGTGCCTTGCAATTCTGCGCCCAAGATCTTTTCGCACACTAAAAAACCCCCACGCCTTCCTCGCACAGGAAGATTGCAAGCATGGCAACAAAACGTTAGGTTAGCGGGTAATGTTCTTACCCGCTAACATTACGCTCCAATTCGGTGATACTGGCGAATTCGTCGCCGAGCTACAGCGCCGTCTCAGCCTCATTAATCTGTTTAATGAAGCCTTCATCAATGCGACGTTTGATGGTAACACCGTCAATGCGGTGAAAAGTTTCCAGTCCATGCAAGGTCTGCGCGTGGATGGTGTTGCTGGGCCCGAAACCCTACGCCGCTTGAACGGCATGATTTCTGGTGACACAAGCAGCACGACCTCCTCCAGCAGCAATCAAGAAGAGGAACAGAAAAAAGCCCGTGATACCGCCTTGATGGTCGACGCAATATTTGCCGATGCGCAGGCACAACCCATCGACCCGACCCTCATGAGCGCACCCGCCGAAGAAAAACGCGAAGCACCTGCCGCCGAAAAGCCAGCAGTACCAGCACCGCCTCCACGCAGTGACATGGCCCAGCAGCAGGATGCTGCCATCCGCCAAAATAGTCTGCTCGCGGATATGATGATTCCTCAGGCGCCACCAGCACCACAACAACCGCCACAACCCACCGCAGAAGAATTGCAAGCAAAGCTGATGCAGCAACAGGCTGAAATGGCCAAGCTGCAAGAACAGCTCAAGCAGCAGCAAGCGAAACCAGCAGAAGCTGCGAAACCAAAAGAAGAGCCTAAAGCCAAAGAAGAACAGGCCGTGGCCGAGCGCAAACCACTCAGCGCCCTTTTACAAAAACTGGTCGATTATATCGAATCGAAATTACCACGTTCCGTCGTCGATGAAGTCAAAGCGATTGGCCAAACCATGGCGCGCGCCGGTGTGCGCGAAGCCGCTATGCCGACCGAAGCTGTCGCACGTGCCCCCGAACTCGAATCAGGTCGCGGCGCACAGCAACAGCAACAACGCGGTTAGCGAGACTCGTGAATGGATACGCTGCGTAGGCGCTAGCCGAGCCGCTTGCGGCTGAGGGAGTCACGAGGGAACAAAGAGTTCCCTCGCACTTAAAAAATTCCCTCGCCCCCTTGGGGGAGAGGGTTGAAACCTCTTGGCGAGGCAAGAGCTTAGAGGTTGCTGGGTGAGGGGGATTTCTTTTCTAGAATCAAAACACTCCAACGCCCGCGCCTGATTCGCTTTTTCAGGCGCAAACCATGATAGCGATGCGCACTAAGTACCATGTTTTCTTGATGGTTCAGCAGACCCGATAAAATCAACGTACCATTTGGCGCAACCGATTGTGATGCCGCATAGGCCATGCGCATCAGTGGTCGCGCCAAAATATTCGCCACCACCACATCGTGCTTGCCTTCGCGCTTCACACGCTGAGTCTTGTAGCCATCACTTACATACGCATGCATCCGTCGCAGATGGTTACATGCGAAGTTCTCACGCGAAGTGCGCACCGCACCTGCATCATTATCATAGGCGCTGACGCTCGCACTGCGCCACAGCTTCGCTGCCGCAATCGCCAGAATCGCCGTACCACACCCCATATCCAGTGCGTGCCGCACATGCTTTTGTTTTTTCTTCAACCATTGCAAAGCTAACAAACATCCAGCCGTCGTGTCATGCTCGCCCGTACCAAATGCTGCCGCCGCATCAATTTTCAGTGGAATTGAATTTGCGGGAATCGGTTGCTCCGCGTGCGAACCATAAATATAGCATCTGCCAACCATGAACGGCGGAAAGTCCTTTTGCACTTTGCTCACCCAGTCAATATCACGCAGCATCGCGCCATGGATTTTCGCTAACTGCGCCTGCTGTTTCGCAATATCATGAATACGCGTTTCAATCGCTTTCTGTTGCGCGTCTTCAATCAGAAGTATCAGTTGCGGCGTGTGCGTATCAATCGGCCGCGTGATGGAAAGCACCTCGTCTTCCAACACCAACTCTACGATATCGAGGGTTTCTTTCGGCGCTTCAATAGTAAGCTGCAAGGGCAGCTTTGGCTGTGCAAATGGATTTTTCATCGGCCTATCATCTCGAACCATTCGTCCTCTGTCAAAATGCGAACGCCATACTTCTCGGCGTCCTTCAATTTACTGCCCGCCTCTGGTCCCGCGACCACAACATCCGTTTTCTTAGAAACCGAACCCGCCACTTTCGCGCCGAGTGATTCTGCTTGTGCTTTCGCTTCCGCGCGGCCAATGCTTTGCAAAGTTCCCGTGAAAACCACGGTTTTACCAGCCACGGGCGAATCGCTGCGCGCTGCAGCCTCCGGCGCAAATTCCATAAACGTGCGCAATGCATTCAGCAGCACGTGGTTATGTTCTTCATGCACAAAATCAATGAGTGCTTGGGCAACCTTCGCGCCAATGCCATCAATCGCCAGCAGTTCCTTATAGACATCACTTTCATGGTCATGCGCGGCTTTCAGCGCATCAAATAGCGCCTCATACGTGCCATAATTCTTAGCGAGCAGCTTGGCGGTCTCCTCACCAATATGGCGAATACCAAGCGCGTAAATATAGCGCGAAAGCTTGGTGCGCCGCGCTTTCTGAATCGCCGCAAACAAATTACTTGCAGACTTCTCGCCCCAGCCTTCACGATTTTTCAAACGGCTCAGGCTCTGCGCATCCCGCGCTTCGAGGGTGAATATATCTGCAGGGGTTTTCACCAAACCTTCGGCAAAGAACGCCTCAATTTGTTTTGCACCCAGCCCGTCAATATCCAGCGCATTGCGCGCAACAAAATGCCGCAAGCGTTCCACCGCCTGCGCTTCGCAGACCAACCCGCCCGTGCAACGCTTGGCGACTTCACCTTCTTCCCTCACCGCCTCACTACCGCAGACGGGGCAATGGTTTGGAAAGACATAAGGAATAGAATGCTCGCCACGTTGCTTCACTTCCACGACTTGGGGAATCACATCCCCCGCGCGCTGAATCACCACCATGTCACCTACGCGCACATCCTTGCGGGCAATCTCGTCTTCGTTGTGCAGCGTCGCATTACTCACCATCACCCCGCAGACATTGACAGGTGTGAGGCGCGCAACCGGCGTCAACACACCGGTGCGCCCGACCTGAATATCAATCGCTTCGAGTTTCGTAACCGCCTGCTCTGCTGGAAACTTATGCGCAATCGCCCACCGCGGTGCCCGCGCCACCTGCCCTAACCGCTTCTGCCAATCGAGGCGGTTCACTTTGTAGACACAGCCGTCGATATCGCAATCCAAACTTAATCTTTGACTCAATACCTTGTTGTAGAAATCCATTATCATGAACGTCGTACAATCAATCGAATCATCTAAATTCACATTTTTATCAAATTTACCAAAACATCTTTTGTCCAAAAGGAAGTTGTTTCGATTAATACTGAAATTCCCTAATTTACGTATCTTATCGATCGTATCACCGTGGGTATCGGAAAGAGCTTCACTCACTTCACCCCAACCAAAGATATAATAAGATAGCCCTCTTTCTTTAGTGATATTGCTATCCAACTGCCTCAAAGAACCTGCTGCAGCATTTCTTGGGTTAGCAAACTCAGGCAATCCTTCCAGCAATCGCCGCTCATTAAGTCGATTAAACTGGTCATGAGACATGTATACTTCGCCACGCACTTCCAAAATATGTGGGAAGTTGCCTTTTAGGTGGTTTGGTAAAATAGTCTTGAGATTAGGCGTGATATCCTCACCAACAACACCATCACCTCTTGTGGCGCCTTGCACTAACTGACCATCAACATACCGTGCAGTGAATGATAGACCATCAATTTTTGGTTCTGCAAAAATTTCTATTTCTTCATCTGCCCCAAGCTCAAGAAATCTTTGAATCCTTTCCAAAAAATCTCTTATATCCTGTTCCGAAAATGCATTAGCCAAGGATAACATAGGTACCGAGTGCGTTACTTTTGTAAATTCTTCACTCGGTGCAGCGCCAACTTTTTGCGTGGCGCTATCGGGCGTGACTAACTCGGGGAATTGAAACTCCAACGCCTCTAATTCGCGACGCAGTTTGTCATATTCAGCGTCGGAAATAATGGGCGCGTCTTTTTGGTAATAATGCTCATCATGCTCGCGGATTTCCGCGTTCAACTCCGCATGGCGTTTTCTGGCATCCGCGAGTTTCATGACGCCTGCAGCAATTTCTTGGCGGCTTTGCGCGCCTCGTCGGAAATCGTGGCGCCCGAAAGCATCCGCGCCAATTCTTCTGCCCGGTCACTCCGTGACAGGGTTTTTACGTTTGTTACGGTAGAGCCAGCCTTCGTCTGCTTCTCGATATGCAAATGGTGATTAGCTTGCGCTGCCACTTGCGGCAAGTGCGTCACCACCATGACTTGCTGATTAGCCGATAACGCCTTCAAGCGCTGGCCAATCGCCTCCGCCACCGCGCCACCCGTACCTGCATCAATCTCATCGAAAATCGCGCTGCTGGCCTCTTGCGTTTCGCGCAGCACCACCTTCATCGCCAATAATAAGCGCGAGAGCTCACCACCCGATGCAACCTTATTCAGCGCACCGAACGCCTGCCCTTTATTGGTCGAAACATCAAACTGCACCGTGTGTTTCCCCGCCTCACCCCACTGCGCTTCGGGCAATTCACTCTGCGACACCTTGATACTCGTCGCCGCCATCATCAGTGCTTTCAGTTCCTTCTCGACGGCTTTGCACAGCTTCTCACCTGCGGCTGCACGCTTTTCGAAAATCTCAGCCGCCGCCGCATCATACGCCGCACGGGTTTCTTTCAATCGCTTGGCGGCGGCTGCGCGCTCGGCTTGTTGATTATTCAGCGTGGTCAATTGCTGCTGCGCCGTTTTCAATACGGCTTCCAGCCCATCCACCTGACAATGATATTTCCGCGCCGCGTCGCGCAGGGCAAACAACCTATCCTCTTTCGCTTCCAGCGCGGATTCATCGACATCACTGCCGCTGAGTTTATCAAGCTGCACCAAGGCTTCGTCCACCTCACGGCTGGCATTGGCGAGCGTGGTGGCGAGCGCCTCTAAGCCCAGCCTGCCTGCCAGTTTCTCGGCTTGCACTAAACGCCCCACAATCGGTTGCCCGCCTTCAAGCATCTCACGCAACTGGTCAAAACTCTCGCGCAGTTTCTTGGCGTGCTGCGCTTGTTGGCGTGCATCGGCCAGCTCAGCCTCTTCGCCCTCAACTGGATTGAGCGCGCTGAGTTCCTGAACGGTATGACGCAGATATTCTTCCTCGCGCAGCGCCTTTTCAATTTCGGCTTCTACATTCGCCAACACAGCCTCACCCGCTTTCCATGCATGGTAATGCGTGGCGAGTTGCGTCAATAATTTTTCGTAGCCACCAAATGCATCCAGCGCCTTGCGATGTTCTTTCACCTCGAGCAATCCGCGTTGGTCATGCTGCCCGTGACGCGCCACAAGCAATTCACCAATGCGCTTAAGGCCCGCAACACTCACTGGCTCATCATTGATGAATGCTTTGCTTTTACCGTCTTTGGAAACCGTGCGGCGAATAATAAGCTCGTCCTCAACATCTAATCCTAGTTCACTCAACGTTGCTTTTAATAAAACATGCTCCCCCACCTGAAAGGTGGCGGTAACGCTGGCTTGCTCTTCGCCTGCGCGAATCAACGCTGCGTCGGAACGCTCACCAAGCACAAGCCCCAGCGCATCCAGCAGCATGGATTTACCCGCGCCTGTTTCGCCCGTCAGCGCATTGAGGCCCGCAGCAAATTCCACTTCCTGCGAGGTGAACAACAACAGATTTTTTATTGAGAGTTGCGTCAGCATTAGAGCACCTTGAGGTACTTATCGAACGTGCCTTCTTTTTCTTCGGGGCTTAAGTTCCCTTTGAGCATTTTATAGCTATATTGATACCAGTCTGAGCCTGGGAAGTTATGGCCTAGAACAGCCGCGTATTTTTTTGCTTCACCCACTACGCCTAGGCGCAAATAGCACTCGACAAGGCGATGCAACGCTTCAGGAATATGGCTGGTGGTTTCGTACGTATCGACGACGTATTTGAAACGGCTCACCGCCGCTGCATATTCATCACGTTGCAAATAATAGCGGCCAATTTCCATTTCCTTGCCGGCCAAGTGGTCGGAAGTCAGGTCAAGCTTCAACTTCGCATCCTGCGCATATTCTGTATTGGGGTAGCGCGTAATCACTTCCTTTAGTGCACTGCGCGCTTCTTCGGTCATTTTCTGGTCACGCCCCACGTCGGTAATCTGGATATAGTAACATAATGCTTTGAGATAAAATGCATAAGGCGCTGCTTTATGCGTAGGGTGCAGCTTCACAAAGCGATCCAGAATCACAATCGCGTCTTCATAGTAGCCACCACGATAGGCGGAATACGCCGCCATCACTTGCGCTTGGCTAGCCCACGGCGAATAGGGGTGCTGGCGTTCAACTTCTTCAAATTCCTCAATCGCGGGTTTGAATTCTCCTCCATTGAGCGTGGTGAAGGCTTTGTCATATAACACATCTACAGATTCATTCTTTTCGGCAATCGCCTCATCGTCGATTGCATCATCACCGCACGCCGCAACCAACCCCATAACCATGAGTGATGCGCCCAATCGTGTAATTCTATGAATTGTTCTCATAGGAATTTTATAGCGCGCAGCTCACTTGCGTGCAATCACATTGCAGGGTAATACACAAGCTATGCGCAGCACTAAAAAATACACGGTCCGCGAGTTGAAACCCTCAGAAATGCAGGGGATATTCCCACTTATCTCACAACTTAACCCTACCATGAGCAAGGCATTATTTACCAAACGCTTACGCAGCATGCTCGCAGGTGGCTACCGCGCCGTTGCGGTATTTGAGGGTAAAAAAATGGTGGCGCTGAGTGGTTTTTGGATACGCACACGCTTTTGGTGCGGCAAACAACTCGATATTGATAACGTGGTAGTGAATGAAGCGCATCGTAGCAAAGGGTTGGGCAAGTTGATGAATGACTGGCTTGAGGCGCTTGCTAAGCAAGAGTCTATCGAGCTCATCGTGCTGGATTCTTACAATACCGCGCATGCAGCACATGCCTTTTATCACCGTCAGGGCTATGGCATCACGGGGTATCATTTCACCAAGGACCCGCGCAGCGGTACACCTTTTAGGAAGTCGAAATGAAGCCGGAACTTCCCAAATCTGAAACACATTTTGGCACCAATTTACTCGGCTTCTTCGTTGCGATTGCGACTATTTATCTATTGAAAGATGCGGGATTAACACCATTTGACACGGCCTTGGTCGTATTAGCTGCAAGCGTTACACCAATTCTGCTCATTGAGTTTTTCATCTTCAAACGCCACCGCGAACCCAGCGCTTCACTAGGCGCATTACGCCCCGTAAGCGGAAAGCGCATCACACTAAAATCTATCGGCCTGCTTGCAGTTCTAGCTTGCTTTGCAGCACTATATGAAGTGCTTCCCGAATACCAAAAATCTTTCTACAATCCCGCCCTATCGCTCTATCTCGTCTTACTGCCAGCAACGATTCTATTTGCGCCCATCTATTTTGCATGGTGCGACAAGCGCCAAGATATGCCCGAAGATGGCTATTATCATCTTGGCCGCTTACTTCTTAAATGGAATGCAAACGTTGACAAACATGCTATCACTTCTCTGCTCCGCAACTGGCTGGTAAAAGCCTTTTTCTTACCGCTCATGTTCGTCTACACGCTAGACGCGATTCGCAATTTACAGCATATGAGCCTTGAGCCGACTAACTTCATTCAAACATTTCTTCTTCTACAAGCTATCATCATGTTCGGTGATTTGCTCTACGCAACCCTCGGCTACATCTTCACCCTACGTATTTTCAATGCCCATATCCGCTCCAGCGAACCAACGTTTCTGGGCTGGGCCGTTGCCGTCATGTGCTACTACCCATTTTGGCAATTGCTGTTTTATAATTCCTATTTTTCCTATCAGGACAATATCGAGTGGATGAACATCATCCCCCAAGGTATTTGGCAGTATATCTGGGGCAGCACCATTCTTATTTGCCTTGC
>JBMOEL010000002.1:0-38874 GCA_049314715.1 Rickettsiales bacterium | reverse complement strand
GTCGGCATCAATATCGGGGTCGCTACCAATGTCACTTCCGCACCCATGGTTTTGAGCAGATAAATGTTCGAGCGCGCCACGCGGCTATTGGCAATGTCACCACAAATCGCGACGTTGAGGCCTTTGAGTTTGCCAAGCTTGCGCCGAATGGTGAGCGCATCAAGCAGTGCTTGGGTGGGGTGCTCATGTGCGCCATCACCCGCATTGATGATGTGGGCATTGGTTTTCTCGGCAATCAGTTGCACCGCGCCAGCGGAGGGGTGACGCACCACAATCGCATCCGCCTGCATGGCATTGAGCGTCATCGCCGTATCGAGCAGGGTTTCACCTTTGCTGGTAGAAGAGGTGCTGGCGCTGATATTAATCACATCCATCCCCAAACGTTTCCCCGCGAGTTCAAATGACGTGCGGGTGCGGGTAGAATTTTCAAAAAACAGGTTTATGAGTGTACGACCCGTCAGGCTCTTGGATTTCTTATCAATCTGGCGGTTCTTCTTGACATAGGTTTCCGCCTTATCGAGAATTGCGGTGATGGTAGAAGCGCTAATACCTTCCATTCCAAGCAGGTGTCTGGGGAAGGCCGTATCAAGAGCCGTTTTGCGCGCAGATAAGGGCATGAGCGCAACTGATAGCGAAACAGGCGCAAAAGGCCAGCAAAAAAGCACAATAGAGTTGCTTTATTCTTTTTCCAAGCTGTGCTAACTCATCGTTTCCATGAAAATACTGCCCCTCATACTTATTCCGCTACTGCTGACTGCCTGTGAAAAAGGTAGCATCGCCGAGCAATGGGCGAACCCTGATAAAACCTTTTCAAAACTCGGCCAGCCCGACGTGCCAACCGTGCAATCCACCCTAGAAAAACAGGCAGAGACGGCTATACAAAAAGGTGATTTTGCGCGCGCCAGTGCATTTTATGAGCAGATGATTGACTCAAAAGCGCCCCCCGCCAAAGATAAGCTGCGCTATCGTGCCATGATGGGCGATATGCTTCGCCGCACTGGCCAATATGAAAAAGCGCTCAAAGCATTTGATACCGTGTTGAAAGCCGACGCGAATAATATCGACGCGCTCGAGGGCAAGGGACTTTCAGAAATGGCGCTGGGCAGGTCGGCGGATGCTGGGCGCACGCTTTCCAAAGTCCTCGACAAAGACGGTAAGCGCTGGCGCACGCTGAACGCGCTGGGGATTTTATTCGTCACCAAAAATATGATTCCCGAAGCCGTGGAATACTTCACTGAAGGGTTGCGCGTGAGCGCGGACAATCCAGCGATTTTGAACAATGTTGGCCTTGCGCGCGCGATTGACCGTAACTATCCGCGCGCCATTGAGACGTTGCAGCAAGCCGCAAAAATGAGCGCAAATGATGAGCGCAAAAAGCAGATAGAGCTTAATTTAGCGCTGGTATATGGCATCAGCGGCGATTTGGATTCCGCCCGCGCCATGGCAGAAAAACACTTAACTGGCGCAACGCTCGATAATAATTTGGGTCTATACGCGCATTTGGCGAAAAATGATGAGCTGGCGAAAACCTATCTGAACATGGCGCTTTCGAACAGCCCAACCTATTACGAGCGTGCGTGGAATAATTTGGATATTATTACCGAGCAATCCAATCCCGATACGAAGGCGAACCCCTACGGCAAACCCAAATCGGTCCCGATTCGTTAAACTCCGTATTTTATTTTATCAAAAATTCTCTGAATTTCCATTTTTAGCATTTGTTGGGGTATAGTCGAAGTTTCAGGTATTTTCTCTAAAACATAAGCCATCATAGCTCTTTGAGTGCGAAGTTTATTGAATTGAGGTTCATTAGCTAGTTTCGAGATTTTTTTGATTATATCTCTTGATTGATTTCTCTGAATTTCTTCAGATTCTTCGTCTGCCTCGATTTCAGCTTCTTCTAATTTTGTAACACACTCCGTCACTGATACTACATAATTAAACCACCAGTCTTTTGTGTAATAAAAATCAAGACTAACGTCTTCGAGAGATGAGCTAAGTTTGAATCTGCATACTTCACCAATTTTATTTACAAAATTTTTAAACTTCGAATCCATTTTTCTTAAATCAACACAGTCTTCTTCATCTGCGGTGAACTCTTCTGGGCAAAAAGTATTTTTAAGCAAGAAGCTTGTTTCTTCGAATAATTCTATAAAAACATAAACATTTTTAGAGCCAGCATTTTTTAATGCGGAAATGTATTCCGTAATGCTGCCTACGAAAGGAAAGCCATCTGATGTTTCTGGGTCAATATCCCCATGCACTAATATAGGATACAGGTTGGAAGATTTTATAAAGTTCAGTAAGATATTCATCTCATCTGGATAGTTATCATTTGTTTGATCGCTAAATAATAATTCAATTTTCATAAATCTCTCCTATTTCCTGCTCACTTGCGGTCCACCCAGCGCTTGCATCACGGGCATTACCTCAATGCGGTTGATATTTACATGCGGTGGCTGGGCGATGGCCCAGCGCACGGTTTCGGCGATGTCTTCGGCAGATAGTGGGGTAAGTCCTTTATAGACCGCCTCGGCGCGTTTGCTATCACCCTTAAAGCGTACTTCAGAAAATTCGGTTTCAGTCATACCAGGTTCAATGTTCGTCACGCGAATCGGGCTACCCAGTAAATCAGCGCGTAGTGCTTGCGAGAAATAGGTCACAAATGCTTTGGTAGCACCGTAAACATTTGAGCCAAAATACGCATAGGAACCCGCAATCGAACTGATGTTGATAATATGGCCGCGCTTGCGTTTGCGCATAGCTGGCAGCAGGACACGCGTTGCCGTCATCAGCCCTTTGATGTTCGTGTCCACCATCGTGTTCCAATCCTCAAGACTAGTTTCATCCGCGGGCGACAAGTCGAGCGACAAGCCCGCATTATTGATCAGAATATCAACCTTCAGATTCTTGAGCGCGGCAATCGTTGCCTTCTGGTCTTGGATATCAAATACTAGCGTGGTCACTTTTGCGGGTTTGCATTTTGCTGCGACTTTTTGCAATTCCTTGGCGCGCCGCCCAGTCAAAATCAAATGCACGCCTTTGCCCTTAAGCGCCAATGCACACGCCTTGCCAATGCCTGATGATGCGCCGGTGATGAGAATGGTTGTCATGGGAGCAGATTAACGTGATTAACGTTCTGTGCCAGCTTTTTCTGTATTCCAATAATTCACGACCAAATGTTTGAGGCCTTTACTGGCAATTGTATCAGCGATGGTGCTGCCTTCTGTGCTCAGACGTTCTTCCATTCGCGTAAAACGATAGGCGAATTTAGCATTTGTGCTTTCCAAGGCAGCTTCAGGGTCAATACCATGTTGCTCAGCGAATGCATGCACTTCTTTCAGTAGCAGACCGATAGATGAACGAACCATTGATGAAGGAAAATTTGTCAAACGGTTCATTTTTGATGAAGTATTGGCCGTCAACCACGGACGTAATTGGGATAGCCTGTCTTCAAGAGTTGGCATCGTATTTTGAGTTGGTAAAGCCTGGGCAATATACAAAACTTCCTGCGCATCCACCTTATGGAATACTATTAAGGTATGGATGGCATGAAGCAGGTCGCCGATTTCTTCTGCCAGATGCTCCTTGTTACCTTCGGCTTCTGCTTCACGCACTTCACGTAATTCTTCTTCGATTTTACCAACTACCATCTCGGCTTTTGGCCATTTAAAACCGGCATTTGCTGCACGCTGTAATTGCTCTTGCGCGTAGCTTGATGCTGGTAATGCGGTGGAAATACCCACTAATACGGATTGGAATGGCTGGCTCATGCTTGTAATTTAGCACATAAAAAAAAGACATATTTTGAAGGTTTAATGACAATTTAAGCTGTCTTCGCCTTTTGCCAAAGTGCTTCCATTTCGTCCAAGTTAGTCTCTTCCCATTTCTTATTCTGCGTTTTCAGCGCGGCTTCGATGAATTGAAAACGTTTTACGAATTTCGCAATGGTCTGGCGCAGCGCCTCCTCGGGGTCGATGCCATGAAAGCGCGCAAGGTTCGTCACGGCAAATAACAAATCACCAATTTCTTCTTGCATATGTGCCTTATCGCCAGATGCAATGGCTTCATCACACTCGCTCAGCTCTTCTAAAATTTTATCGCGCACACCGCGTGTGTCTGGCCAATCGAAGCCGACGCGCGCGGCACGTTTTTGCAGTTTCTCGGCGCGCATGAGGGCGGGCAGGGCGGCGGGCACATCCGCTAATATACTATCGCCTGATTTTCGCTTCCGTTCTTCGGCTTTGATATTTTCCCAATTCTCGGTCTGCGCTTCGGCGTCTTTGATGGTGGCGTCACCAAACACATGCGGGTGGCGGCGCTCCATTTTTTCGCCAATAATCTGCGCGACATCTTCAAAGGTGAAGAGATTTTCCTCGGCAGCCATTTGCGAATGAAATACCACTTGCAGTAACAAATCGCCCAGCTCTTCTTTGAGGCCATCCATATCGCCGCGCGCAATCGCATCCGCTACCTCATAGGCTTCTTCAATCGTGTAAGGCGCGATGGTTTTAAAGTTCTGTTCCAAGTCCCACGGGCAACCACCGTTGGGGTTACGCAGCTTGGCCATGATATTGAGAAGTTTCTTGGTATGTTCCATGCGCACAGCCTAGTCGAAGCAAAACGCTGACGCAATGGGGGCTAGAATCTTTCGTAAGGTTGGCCAGGAATTCTAGGGCGGTAAGCTGCAAGCCTTGATGCTTCTTGAGCAGCCCCTAATTCAGCTTCTGCAACTACTAGATCTTCAGGATTATCCAAGAAGTACTGTGCGATGGCATGATTCATATCACGGCTACGACTGCCTTGTTCAACTATGGGTGCATAATAGCCTTCACCCATGTGTGGAGGCCACCATTCGTGCGTATAGCTGTCACCGTAACGTGATAACGCATGTCGCGTATGGGCGATGCTATCGAGCCGAGGATCCGATAGATGATGACTGCTGTCCAATGCAGGTACAAGACTAGCCATGTATCGTACTGCTTCAGGGTGTTGTGCCAGCACTTCATCGATACGCTGTATTCCAGCTTGGTGCTTGTAATGTTCATTTGCGCCCATGTTGTAGTATGCGAGCGACCCAAACGCTATTAAACCCAATGGATTCAATGCGGATTCAAGCAGTCCAGAAAAAGAAAACCCTTCCGCAGCAATTGTACCAGTAGCTCCAAAAGCGCGAACAGTATTTGCAGCGTTTGCACCATTATAGACAGTAGCTGCTCCATTTGCAGCGGACCCTGGGATATCGCCATTGCCAGCGCTTGTAATGGTTTGGTTTGCTCCTAAGGTGGCGAAATTAATAACTGGCGTAACAACATCAATAGTGGATTGGGCCACTGGAGTTGAATTTGGCTCATGAGTTGTGATAGGGCCGATAATATTTTGCAGTCTTGTTGGCATAATACCTCAGTCTCAGTATAGCCCAGAAATGTTAAGAATTTATGACGCTGCGCCCTGAGTACGGCCAACAAGCGACTGGTTATGCTTGATTCCTGAATGTTTGGGTGACATATAGCCCTCATGCATCGTTTTGCCAACCCAGCGCGTTTTGCCCGCATGAGTAAGGTGCTGCTGCCTGTCGCAGCGGTGCTGGCGCTGTTGCTTATCAGCTATGCGCTCTATCTCGTATTCCATGTCGCACCACCCGATTACCAGCAGGGCATCAGCGTCCGTATCATGTATATTCATGTGCCTGCAGCGATGCTGGCATCAGCGCTTTATGGCATCATGGCCGCGCTGTCGATTAGCTATCTGATTTGGCGCCATACGCTGGCCAATGTCATTGCGCGCGAAGCAGCCGCCATTGGTTTAACGCTGACTGCCATCACGCTCGCAACAGGAATGCTCTGGGGTAAACCCATGTGGGGCGCCTATTGGGTGTGGGATGCGCGTTTGACCAGCATGCTCATTCAACTCTTTCTTTACGCAGGCTATCTCGCCGTTGCTAATGCTGGCCAGCAGAGCGAGAAGGGACGAATCGCCGCTGCGTGGCTTTGTATTGTCGGCGCGATTAATCTTCCAATCATTAAATTCTCGGTGGAATGGTGGAACACGCTGCACCAACCCGCAGGTCTTTTACGTTTTGATGGTACGTCAGCGATTGACCCAAGCATGCGTATTCCACTGCTCATCATGCTGGTGGGCGCAACCCTGCTTGTACTTGCGATTCTATTGCTGCGAACAGGTGCCGCACTCAACGAACAAAAAATCCGACGCTTGCAAATTTCTAAGATTAGTCATAAATCGCGCGCATGACCTTCGTTGTTACCGATGCCTGTGTCCGTTGTAAGTATATGGACTGCGTAGAAGTCTGCCCCGTGGATTGTTTCTACGAGGGCGAGAACATGCTCGTCATCCACCCCGATGAATGTATTGATTGCGGCGTGTGCGAGCCTGAATGTCCAGTCGAGGCCATCAAGCCTGAAGCGGAGGATTTGATAAAGTGGGTCGAGATTAACCGCGAATATGCGATGAAATGGCCCGTGATTACCAAAAAGAAGCCCGCCCCAGCCGATGCAGACGACTTTAAAACAGTCGAAAACAAGTTCGAAACCCTGTTTAGCCCCGAAGCAGGCACAGGTGATTGACAGTTAAGTAATTGATTTTTATAGTGAAATAATTTTCGCAATAGATTTATTCGGTAATTAACTAAATTTTTACCATTCTATTTGCCCAAATTTTGTGCTATAACCCTGCCATCCTCAGTGAGAGAGGATTCCCAAGACACTAATTACGTGTTGAGGCAACTGCCTGAGGCAGATGTCCAAGGGATGTTGTAGTGAGTTGAGTTGTGTAACCGAGGCAGCGTTCTGTCACTAAAGGGGTAACAAAACATGGCGACCAAGACAAAATCAAAAAAAGTAATGTCCAAAAAATTAACGGCGAAAAAAACCGTAGCGAAAAAGCCTGCGGCAAAGAAAGCAGCTGCTAAGAAAGTCGTAGCGAAGAAAACACTCGTGAAAAAAGCGAATGTGAAAGCGGCCGTGAAGTCGACCGTAAAACCAGGTAGCAAAAAAGTAGAAGTGAAAAAGCCAATGGCAGTGGTTGCTCCCAAGCCAGTGATGAGTGCGCCTGTGGCAGTGGCTGCTCCAGCAGCAAAAAAAGGTTTCGCAGTCGGTGAGTACGTGGTGTACCCAACGCACGGTGTTGGCCGCATTATGGGCATCGAGGCCGAGAAGATCGGTGAATACGAACTGAAAGTATTCGTCATCAACTTCGAAAAAGACAAGATGACGCTGCGCGTGCCATTGAACCGCGCGGAAGCGGCGGGCCTCCGTTCGATTTCGCCAAACGACCAGATTTCACGTGCGATCACGACCCTTAAAGGCCGTGCGAAAATCGCCCGTGGTATGTGGAGCCGTCGTGCGCAGGAATATGAAGCAAAAATCAATTCTGGCAATCTGGTTCAGATCGCGGAAGTCGTGCGTGACCTGCATAAGAACGTTGACCAATCAGAACGTTCGTATTCAGAGCGTATGATTTATGAGACCGCCATGCACCGTTTGGTGGGTGAAGTTGCTGCGTCGGAGCGTGTGGATGTAAAATCTGCACATGACAAGCTGCTGAAGGTATTGCGCAAGCAAGCCGCTTAATAATAAGAGCGTATGGCAAAACGAAAACCCCGCGATGAAAGTCGCGGGGTTTTTTAATGAAGTGTTAAGGTAGAACTAGTAGCCCGTTTTAATCACCAGCGAGCAGTTCGTGCCTGTCTGGTCAAGCTGATAGATAGAAGCAGCGAGAGTCGTTGTTGCTGCAACAGGGCTACTGCAGCCAGCAGCGCTTGCAGCGGCAAGCGCATCACGCTCTAAGGTAACGATGGCGCCGGTGGCGGGTTTACCATCATCTGCTTTAGTGTCAATGTTCCAAGCTTCTTCAGGCTTTAATGCTTCAAGAGGTAAGGTCGCACTCGTGCCACCACCAAATAAGAAGGCGTTACCGTAAGAACCTTCAAAGTAGTCCGTGGTAGGGGTTGTGGCAATTGCTCCGATACCCCCAACATTCCAACCCGAATTACTGAGTTTTGAGCGTGGATTATTGGTGCCCGCAGTCATCGCGGTACCAGAAACGTTAGTGTAAGATCCTTCAATCAATCCTGCTGCCGCTAAATGTACCCAAAATAAGGATATCTCATTGGTAGTTGCTGTACCCGTGGTTTCGACTGTTCCGTCGCCGTCGCCGTTACCAATCCACGTGCCAGCACCAAAGCTGGTGGCGTTAATCATATCACCGGGAATCGCGAAGTATTTGTCGCGGAACGTTCCAATCGCTGCTGTATAGCGCTGTTGTTCAGTGCTAACCGCGCGCAGCTCAGCTGCACGAATAAGGGATTGGCCAGCCAAAATACCGCCTGTAAGCAGGCCTAGAATCACGAGAACGATGGAAAGTTCAACCAGCGAGAAACCACGAGACGCATTGTGCATGAGAAGACTCCTATAATAATTCGTGAAACTATAGCACTAAACTTTGCGTGCCAGTAGCATTTTCTTGATTTCCGCAATCGCTTTGGCCGGATTTAAGCCTTTTGGGCATGTTTTCGCACAGTTCATGATGGTATGGCAGCGATAGACTCGGAACGGATCCTCAAGGTTATCAAGACGTTCGCCGGTCATTTCATCGCGCGAATCAATAATCCAACGATAAGCATGCAGCAAAATGGCTGGGCCCAAATAACGGTCCGAATTCCACCAATAGCTGGGGCAACTGGTCGAGCAGCAGGCGCATAAGATACACTCATAAAGCCCGTCCAGCTTGGCGCGGTCTTCAGGCGATTGTAGGCGCTCTTTACCTTGCGGCGCGCGGGATTCGGTCATCAGCCATGGTTTGATCGACTCATATTGCGCATAAAAATGTGTCATATCAGGCACGAGGTCCTTCACTACGCTCATGTGAGGCAGTGGGTAGATGTTCACGTCGCCCTTCACGTCGCAAATTGGCTTGAGGCAGGCAAGGGTGTTTGTACCATCAATATTCATCGCGCAGCTCCCGCAAATCCCCTCGCGGCAGGAGCGGCGGAAGGTCACGGTCGAGTCCACCTCGTCTTTGATTTTGATGAGCGCATCCAGCACCATGGGTGCGCACTCATCCATATCAATTTCATACGTATCAAGGCGCGGATTTTTCGCCTCGCCCTGTTCATTTTTATCTTCAGGATCGTAGCGGTAGATATTGAATTTCTTCACATTCTTCGCGCCAGCCTTCGCGGCGAACTTCTTGCCGTCCTTATTGATTTTGGAATTTTTTGGAAGTGCAAACTCAGCCATACATGCTCCTCAGGATTTCTTCACTTTAATGTTGGGTAGTAGCGGCAGACCTTGCTGCTGCTTGGCACGAATCTCTTTCACGACTTTATCCATCTCAATGGTGCGCTGAGGATTATTGGGGTGGGTGGTGCTGATATAAATCGCATCAGGCTCGGCCAGTGACATTTCACGCCAGAAATTAGGTGCGTCTTCAATTTTGAAACCAGCACGAGCCAGTATGTATAACCCCACATAGTCCGCCTCATGCTCAAATTCCGAGCTGTAGCTGAGCTGCCCCTGCTGCGCGCCGAGTTGGCCGAATTGCCCTTGCGTGTTTGCACCTTGCGAGGAAGCTGCCACATCAACCAGCGTTCCTAATACGGCGCCGATAGTTACGTTACGCATCAGGGCTTGTTGATGCCCCATGATGTTATGGGCGAATTCATGCGCAATGACGAAGGCAAGTTGGCTATCATTTCGCGCGAAATCAATCATCGCAGGATAGACGACCACATTCTGTCCATCCGCATGGGCGTTTAAGCCTTTCTCATCTGCATCCAAAATAACTTCAAACGTGCATTTTCCCTTACCGTTCGTCAGCTCCATGCAAAGCTGGCCAGATGCTTGCTCAATCGGTCCCGAAATCACGCCCAAACGCCCCGCCATTATCTTGATATCTTCAGCGCTATACTTCTTTTTATCGTTGAAATGCATGTTGGCTTGTTTGGCCGCTTGCGCCTGAAGTTGCTGTTCGCGCTGAATTTCTTCTTTGCTGGAAACAGGGCGCTGCGTTGTTGGTTTGGCGCAGGCCGAAACCACTAGTAATGCGGCAGAAGCAATAACAATGTGACGCGATAGATTCATTAATAGACGCGCTTCTTTGGTGGAATGGGTTTTACGTCGTCGCTCAGCACATTCATATGCACGGGGCGATAATCCATTTTGGTGTTTCCTTTTTCGTCGATCCAGCAAATGGAATGTTTCATCCATTGCTCGTCGTTACGATCTGGGAAATCTTCATGCGCGTGCGCGCCGCGACTTTCTTTGCGATTCTCGGCAGAAACCACCGTCACCAGCGCTTGGGCGCGTAGGTTATCCAGCTCCAGCGCTTCAACGAGGTCGGAGTTGAAAATCATGCCGCGGTCAGAAATCACTAAATCATCAAACGAATCATAGACCGCCTTCATTTTGCTAACGCCTTCTTTGAGCGATTCTGATGTGCGGAATACGGCGGCGTGATTTTGCATGACACGCTGCATCGCCTTACGAATGGTTGAGGTACGTGTGCTGCCTTTTGCATGGCGAATGGCATCTAGACGCGACAGCACTTTGTCAGTTGCAGCTTGCGGCGCTGCTTTCACGCGCGCGCCTTTCTTCACAATATCACGTGCACGATGCGCTGCCGCACGGCCAAATACCACGAGGTCGAGCAGCGAGTTTGAACCAAGGCGATTCGCCCCATGGACGGAAACGCAGCCCGCTTCACCAATCGCCATCAAGCCTTCAACGACCGCGTCGGGGTTGCCATTTTTGAGCGTCACCACTTCACCATGATAATTGGTCGGCACGCCGCCCATGTTGTAATGCACGGTGGGAATGACGGGAATAGGTTGCTTGGTCACATCCACGCCCGCGAAGATTTGCGCGGTTTCGGAAATGCCTGGTAAGCGCGCATGCAGCACCGCAGGGTCGAGATGGTCAAGATGCAGGAAGATATGATCGCCCTCCGTACCAACACCGCGACCTTCGCGGATTTCCATCGTCATCGAGCGCGACACGACATCGCGCGAGGCCAAATCTTTTGCCGAAGGTGCATAACGCTCCATAAAGCGCTCACCCTTGCTATTCACAAGGTAACCGCCTTCACCGCGAGCGCCTTCGGTAATCAAGCAGCCGGAGCCGTAAATGCCCGTGGGGTGAAATTGCACGAATTCCATATCCTGAAGTGGAACGCCCGCGCGCGCCGCCATGCCGCCACCATCACCGGTGCAGGTGTGCGCCGAGGTGGCCGAGAAATAGGCGCGGCCATAACCGCCCGTGGCCAGCACGGTTTGATGACCGTAGAAGCGATGCAGCGTGCCGTCATCGAGATTCCATGCCATCACTCCGCAGCATTTGCCTTCCTCATCCATCAGCAAATCAATCGCGAAATACTCGATGAAGAACTTCGCTGAATGCTTCAGTGCTTGCGTATAAAGCGTATGCAAAATCGCATGACCCGTGCGATCCGCCGCAGCGCAAGTACGCTGCGCAGCAGGACCTTCGCCATAATTCGTGGTCATTCCACCAAACGGACGTTGATAGATTTTGCCTTCTTTCGTGCGCGAGAACGGCACACCATAATGCTCCAGCTCGATAATCGCAGCTGGCGCTTCGCGGCACATATATTCAATCGCGTCCTGATCGCCCAGCCAGTCGGAACCTTTGATGGTGTCATACATATGCCAGCGCCAATCATCTGGCCCCATATTACCCAGCGCTGCGGAAATACCGCCCTGCGCCGCTACCGTGTGCGAACGGGTGGGGAATACTTTCGTGATACACGCGGTAGATAAGCCTTCTGCTGCCATGCCGAAGGTGGCACGCAAACCTGCGCCACCAGCACCCACAACAATCACGTCATAATAGTGGTCGGTAATGTTGTAGGTCATATTATATCCCGAAGAAATGAAGTTTAATGACAGCGAACAGGCTTAAAATCCCCATCGCCCAGAACGCGAAACTATTGGCAAATAACGCCGCGAACTTAATCCATTCATGGTGGATATAATCCTCAATCACCACCTGAATACCCAACTTCGCGTGCCACAGACCGGAAACCAACATCCCCGCAAGTGCAACGGCGACCAGCGGGTTTTCCAGCCACGCCGCAACTTCTACGCGGTTCGCACCGGCAAGTTCGCCCACTAAGGCTACGATAAACCAAATGGAAAGCGGCACCAGCAACACGGCAGTGAGGCGCTGCATCCACCAATGATGCACACCGTCTTTGGCCGAGCCAAGCCCGCGTGCACGTGCAATCGCAGAGGTCAGTTTAGAAGTGGATTTCATATTAACTCCAGATAATGAGCCACGTGATAACGGTGGCTAGTGCCGTGAATCCAAAAACGAGATAGCCCGTTTTATCGGCAGTTTTGAGGTCAAACCCATGACCTGTATCCCACCAGAGATGGCGCAGGCCATTACCCAGATGGTAGAAAAACGCCGCCGACCAGCCAACCAGCATGATTTGCCCAAGAATAGAGCCGAAAAACCCGCGCCACATCACAAAATAGCTAGAGTCATAGGCCGCAGCCCACAGCCACGCGACCATAAAGGCCGCGCCGATGGAAAGAACAATTCCGCTGATGCGATGGAAAATGGAGGTGACGGAGGAAATCTGCGGGCGATAGATTTGTAGATGGGGCGAGAGAGGGCGCTCGTTCATGACAATCCTGTGATATATTTTTTAATATTTTCCATGGTTTTACGGTGTTGCCAGATGCTTGTCAAACCCCCCATTGCATTGCACACAGCGTTCACAAAACGGAAACGGTTTTGTCACGTAATTGTCACGGTAAACCAAGCAACTTGTCTGGTAGATTGAATCTTATGAAAAGCACTAATGGTAGAAACGGCAAAAATGGACACTCGGGTGTCAATCAGACTCTAGTTCTGATTGATATTCCAAGCCGCGTAGCAGAATTGAAACCGCTGCTCAAGGAGCAGGGTTACAAAGTATTGGCCGTTGCGGTGACTGAAAATGGCCTGCAAGCAGAATTAGCCAATCAACAAGAGGAAGATAGAGAGTCCTTTAAAGCAGCGCTCAAAGATAAGGGTGCAAAAGCTGTTGAAGGCCACAGCGCAGGCGTGCGATATAAGGCTCGGATTACAAATATAAACGATATACCAGAATGCTGGGATGCGCTTCGTGAAGAGTCCGAAAGACTTCCCAAGGGTGGTGAAATTAAAGCCATCATCGTGGGCAGTCACCTGACGCTGAATGATAGCGGTCAAAAAACAGTAGACGAGTTGTTAGCCTTCACTCGCCCGTCGCACCTATTTCCAAAGGCTAAGCTATGGGTCAATTTCAACGGAATCGGCGATAATAATAAGCCTCCCGCCAGCATGTTCGCAGAGGTAGCTAAGTATCGAAATGCAGATAAATTAGTAGGGCTTTTGCCGTGCCGTCTTGATGATGTTGATCATAAAGCGCTGAATCCAGAAGCATTGGGTGCGGTAAGAAAGGCAATCGAAAATCCTGGAAGTGTACTACCTAATTTCTAACACTAAGCCGCGACGGATTTAGCCTTCAGCCCATATTGCTCAATCAATGTCTCCGCGATTTGCACGGCATTGAGTGCGGCACCTTTACGCAGATTATCCGACACCACCCACATATTGATACCATTAGCAATGGTCGGGTCTTTGCGCACGCGCGACACGAACACGTTATCTTCGCCGCCACATTCTGCGGGCGTCATATAGCCACCATCTTCGCGGCGATCCATCAACGTCACACCCTCGGAATGTTCTTCATAAATATCGTAAATTTCTTTGACCGAAATCGGGTTAGTGAATTCTATGTTGATAGATTCCGAGTGACCAACAAATACCGGAACACGCACGCAGGTCGCGCTCACCAAAATATTCGGGTCGAGAATTTTTTTGGTCTCTTCCACCATTTTCCATTCTTCCTTCGTCATGCCATTTTCCATGAACGAGTCAATGTGCGGAATCACGTTGAAGGCGATGCGCTTGGTGAATTTTTTAGGGTCTTTATGGTCATGCACATAAAGCGCTTTGGTTTGGTCATACAATTCATCCATCGCCTCTTTACCTGCGCCCGAAACGGATTGGTAGGTCGAGACTACAATGCGTTTGATAGGGTTCACCGCGTGCAATGGCTTAAGCGCCACGACCATTTGAATGGTTGAGCAATTAGGGTTCGCAATGATGTTGCGCTTGCCAAAGTCTTTGAGCGCATGCGCATTTACTTCCGGCACCACGAGCGGAATATCCTGCTCCATACGGAAATAGGAGGTGTTGTCGATGACTACGCAACCTTGTGCCGCAGCGCGTGGTGCATGGATTTTTGAAACCGCAGAACCCGGTGAGAAAAGGGCAATGTCTGTGCCCGTAAAATCATAATCATCAAGGACTTTGATATCGAGCACTTTCGTGTCGCCAAAGCTCACTTGTTTGCCGATGCTGTTGCGCGACGCAAGTGCCACCACCTCGGATACTGGGAATTTACGTTCATCCAGAAGCGCCAGAATTTCACGGCCGACATTTCCCGTCGCGCCCACTACTGCAATTTTATATGACATGACCTAGTACTACCCGACTAATTTTCAAATAAACCAAATGCTTATTTTTCGATAAAGGGGTCGCATTGTAAACAAAACTTCACACTCAAGTCTAGTGAAATCCAGCATAATGCAGCGATGGAAACAGAAATACAGCCAACCGTAAATGGCCGGCGGACCTTGTTGATTACGGGTGCGGGTGGTTCTTTGGGTAGTGGAGCTGTTGAACGGGCGCTGGCTGAGGGGTGGTGCGTCGTGGCGGTATTGAACCGTCATCCCGAACGCAAGGATGAACTCACGCATTTACTCAAGCGATTGAAGGAACGCTATCGCGATCGGCTAGCGGTTACTTCTGCCAATTTTTCAGATGAAGCGGATGTTCAGGAACTATTTGAACGCCACCCAGAGGTTGATGCGGTGTTGCATACAGCGGTTGCGGCTGATTTTACGCGCGAAGAAGCATCGATAAAGCGTGCGTATGCAGATAATGTAGAGGCTGTAAGAATATTGGCGCGCGCGGCACAAAGCCTAGCAGAAAGCAAGTCATCAACCATTAGTTTCCACATGGTGGCTTCGGACATGACATTGCAGTACGAATATGATCCGGCATCAATAACGCATCCGGTATTTCCACGTGAGATTTATGCTCAGCATAAATTCGAGGCGGTACATTTCCTGAAAGACCCATCATCTGGTCTTAAAAATTTGGATATCAGCACTTCGTATCCAACCCAAATACAGGATATTACCCCCAGTAGGCCTCTGATTTCGCAGATGCTGCGCGTAGCGCAGACACCGGATAGTGGGGGTAACCTTCCTGACATGAATGCGTATTGTGAACAAAGAAAACTGTATTCACCTGATGTGATGAAGAGACGTGTTGAGATTGTTCATCGTCAGAATCTGATTAACGATATCTTGTCTTGTTTCGAACAATCGCCATCTCCAGGTTTTCGCGAGTATAAAATCCAGCCTGATTACATCATGAGTCTAGGTGAAATGGTGCGTGTGGTGCAGGAGGTGATTGAGGCCAAGCGCAGCAGTAATCCGAAAGAAGTGATGGCGAATATAATTGGCGAACAAATGGAGTTGCCGCTTAAAGTACGCGCATTGCCTACGCCACCTTTCGCCCCGCCGCATCAACAATATGATTTTAGGGAAATGATTTCCCAACAGTATGATGTGATTGCGCAAGAAATTGTGGCGATTAAGCAACCCTGTGCTCTGCGTGTAGACGCGCAAGGGCATAAAGAACAGCGTCGCCCATCTCACTAGTGCCGACTTTTTTCTTGCCGTCTTGCATAATATCGCCCGTGCGTAAGCCTTGCTCCAGCACGTCTGCAATGGCTTTATCGACGAGATCTGCTTCGCGCAGCATATTGAATGAATAACGCAGCATCATGCTCACTGAAAGAATCGTAGCAATCGGGTTGGCAATGCCTTTGCCCGCAATATCAGGCGCCGAACCATGCACAGGTTCGTAGAGCGCGTTGCGATGACCCAATTCATTTTCAGAGCCCAAAGATGCGGATGGAAGCATACCTAATGACCCAGTAAGCATCGCCGCGCAATCGGAGAGAATATCGCCAAAGATATTGCCCGTCACCATCACGTCAAATTGCTTTGGATTGCGCACCAATTGCATGGCCGCATTATCAACATACATATGGCTCAGCTCGATATCGGTATACTCGCCGTCGCGCAGTTTTTGCACTTCTTCGCGCCACATTTCGGTGGTCTCAAGCACGTTCGCTTTATCCACCGAGCAGAGTTTTTTGTTACGCTTACGCGCAAGCTCCAGCGCTACGCGGCCAATGCGCGTGACTTCCCAATCAGCATAAATCATGGTGTTGCGACCAACGCGATGACCGTTTTCAACGGTAACACCACGTGGTTGACCAAAATAAATATCACCCGTCAGTTCGCGCACGATGAGAATATCCAGACCCGAAATGACATCTGCTTTGAGTGTCGAAGCATCCGCCAGTGCAGGGAAGCACATGGCAGGGCGCAGATTCGCAAACAAATCGAGGTCTTTGCGAATACCGAGCAAGCCGCGCTCTGGGCGCACGGCATAATCCAATGATTCCCATTTCGGGCCACCAACGGCACCCAATAAAATCGCATCTGCCTTCTTGGCTTTCTCGAGTGTTTCAGCAGGGTAGGGAGTGCCCACTGCGTCATATGCCGAGCCACCAAGCAATGCTTCATCAAAAACAAACGAAGTGCCTGCTGCGCTGGCAGCCCATTCGAGCACGCGTTTTGCTTGAGCGACCACTTCAGGGCCGATGCCATCACCGGGCAGTAATAGGACGGTCTTTGTCATGACGCTAACTCCAGAACAAGAATACGGTAGCGCCTGCTAGCAGAGAAAACAGGCTTCGAAAAGCCTGAAGTAGGAAAAGTGCGAAGGGCTGCTTCTCCCAAATGAACCCATTAGCTTGTTCGGCCATCACGAAAATCCAAATCGCTACCACTGAACTGAATAACGCAGTGGGATGCGCAACCGCGTGGCTCGCGACAACGCCCAACAAATACGCAATCAGTAGCGAGAAGAAGGTGGCAAATATATAGCCTCTGCGTGCATCATCTTGATGGATGTCGCTCATGCGAATGCCAGAAAGTCGCATCCACGCCTTGCCGAAAAAGAAGCTCGAGTACCAAAGCGAGCCAACCACCATCATTGCCACGGCGCTGAGCACGACGGCAACGGGGGAGACGTTCAATAATGTGTCTATGTAGCGGCTATCCATGCGCTACTATTAGTTGATAATGGCGGGAATGGAAAGAAAAACCCGTTAAAGCCAAGGAAATGCTTGGCTACGCTGCGCCTCAAAGCTGGCGATATTAGCCTTTTTCTCAAGTGTTAAGCCGATATCATCGAGCCCGTTGAGCAGGCAATGCTTGCGGAATGCGTCCACATCGAAGCGGAATTCATGGTTTCCAGCTTTGATGGTCTGCGACGGCAAATCAACGGTAATTTTGTTGGTCGACGATTGCGCATGCTGCATCAGCGATTCCACCTGATCGCGCGGCAGCACGATGGGCAGAATGCCGTTTTTGAAGCAGTTATTATAGAAAATATCGGCAAATGACGGCGCAATCACGCAGCGAATGCCGAAATCTAGCAGCGCCCATGGCGCGTGCTCGCGGCTGGAACCGCAGCCGAAATTATCAAACGACACCAGCACTTCCGCTGCCGTGTAAGGCTCGCGGTGCAATACGAAATCCTCAATCTTTTTGCCTTCGACCGTATAGCGCATTTCGTAAAACAGGCCTTCTTTGAGACCCGTGCGCTTAATGGTTTTCAGGAACTGCTTCGGGATAATCATATCCGTATCCACGTTTTGCAACGGGAGCGGGGCAGCGATTGCAGAAATACTGGTGAACTTTTGCATTAGCTTAACTCCGATTCACCCGGCATGAGCGGTAATTTGCCATCACGACGTGTAGGCGGGTTGGTGAAACGCGCTGCCCATTCATCGTCGCGCTTCTTAGTGAAGATGCTTTTGAATATGGCAGCGATTTCAGAGAACAAGTTCATGACTAGTCGCGGCTACGTGGTTTAGGTTTGCCGCCGAAGTCACGCTTCACATATGGCTTCTTGCTGCCGCCGTATCCTTGACGGTCGCCGCGCGTGTCCTCACGCTTTTTGTATGGACGGTCGCCACCATCACGCGCTGGGCGTGCATCGCGGTCACGCGGCTTGTATTCGCGGCGCGGCGCATCACCATCTTCACGTTTTTGATAAGGCTTTTTGTAAGGACGGTCACCACCGCGCGCGTCATCGCGTTTGAAATCACGACGTGGGCGGTCTTCACCACCTTCGCGCTTCTGGTACGGCTTTTTGTAAGGGCGATCACCACCATCACGCGATGGGCGGTCATCACGGTCACGTGGCTTGAATTCACGACGTGGACGGTCTTCAGCACCTTCACGCTTTTCGTAAGGTTTTTTGAAGGGGCGGTCACCACCACGCTCTTCGCGTGCTTTGCTGCGCTCTTCACGCTGTGCCACTTGCTCGGCACGTTCTGCATCGCGCGCGGCGATTTTCAGCCCATGCTGCATACCAATTAGCAAGCGGGTGATCGCATCAATCTCGTCTTGCACGTCTGAAGCTTCGATGTATTTCAAACGCTCAGCGAGTTGAAGTTGGGTTGAAAGTTCAGCGAGTGCTGATTGCGCTTCACGGTAGAACTCGATGATTTCCAAGCTGTCGCTCGCTGCGCTTGCCGCGGCAATCGCGCTGGCGACGTAGGTTGCCGTTTGGCGCAGTTGTGCAGCCAAACCTGCATGCTCACGCGCAGGGAATTTTTCGGTTTGCTCGAATACTTGCTCGGCAAGCATCATCGATTTCTGCCACGCTGGCAGGTTCTGGTAGTCACGCGCCGTGCCGATGGCAGCGGTCTTTAGGGGATCGGTACTCATTGGAAATTCCTTACATCTGCCAGTTTTCCCGTAATCGCGGCGGCAGCGGCCATGGCGGGACTCATCAGATGGGTGCGGCCACCACGGCCTTGCCTACCTTCGAAATTTCGATTGCTGGTCGCGGCGCAACGTTCGCCAGGTGACAAGCGGTCATTATTCATAGCAAGGCACATCGAGCAGCCTGCTTCGCGCCATTCAAATCCGGCAGCGATGAAAATTTTATCCAAGCCTTCTTGCTCGGCTTGTTGCTTCACAAGGCCAGAGCCCGGAACAATCATGGCAAGTTTCACGGAGCTTGCGACTTTCTTTCCGTCGACGATTTTTGCAGCAGCGCGCAAATCTTCGATACGGCCATTGGTGCATGAACCAATGAACACTTTATCAATGGCGATGTCGGTAAGTGGTGTACCTGCGGTAAGACCCATATATTCAAGCGAACGCGCAATCGTCTCGCGGCGTGCTTCTTCGAAATCCGTAGGTGAGGGGACTTTGCCATTAATCGGCAGAACATCCTGCGGGCTGGTGCCCCACGTAACTTGCGGAAGTATGTCAGCCGCATTGAGCGTGATTTCCGCGTCAAACTTCGCATCCGCATCGCTTGGCAGGGTTTTCCACCATGCAACGGCCTTGTCCCACAACTCACCTTTTGGCGCCATTGGGCGGCCTTTGAGGTATTCGAATGTTTTCTCGTCCGGCGCAATCAGACCCGCACGCGCACCTGCCTCGATGCTCATGTTGCACACGGTCATGCGACCTTCCATGCTGAGTTCACGAATCGCCGACCCTGCATACTCAATCACATAGCCTGTGCCGCCAGCCGTACCAATTTTACCGATGATGGCGAGCGTAATATCTTTCGCGGTCACGCCGATAGGCAAGGTGCCATCGACGGTGACGCGCATGTTCTTCGCACGCTTTTGAATTAGTGTTTGGGTGGCCAGCACATGCTCGACTTCACTCGTGCCAATACCGAATGCAAGTGCGCCAAACGCACCATGCGTCGAGGTGTGTGAGTCGCCGCACACAATCGTCGCACCGGGAAGGGTGAAGCCTTGCTCAGGCCCAACAATATGCACAACGCCTTGGCGCAGATCGTCCATCTTGAAATACTGCACGCCGAATTCTTTGGTGTTGTCTTCAAGCGTTTGAACTTGAATGCGCGACGTTTCGTCTTTGATGCCTTGCAGGCGGTCGCTCGTCGTGGGTACGTTATGATCAGCCACCGCCAACGTTGCTTCGGGCTTATGTACTTTACGACCCGCAGTGCGCAACCCTTCGAAGGCTTGAGGGCTGGTGACTTCATGCACCAAGTGACGGTCGATATAAAGCAGGCACGTGCCGTCCTCTGCCTCATGGACGAGATGTGCATCAAAAATTTTATCAAAAACTGTACGTGGTCTTGCGCTCATGCGAAGACTTTCCAATCATCAAAATCGTGAAAGACGTGATTACGCTTGGGCTTCGCTGCCAGCGTTATCTGCACCCGGAACAACCACCGAACGCTTTTCTTTAATACGTGCTGCACGGCCGGTAAGACCACGCAGGTAGTACAATTTCGCACGACGCACTTCCCCGCCACGGATTTTTTCAATCGAATCCAGACGTGGTGAGAAGGTCGGGAAAATACGCTCTACACCTTCACCGTGGCTTACTTTACGCACGGTAACGGATGAGTTAATGCCAGCATTTTTCTTTGCAATCACGAGGCCTTCGAACGCCTGAATACGCTCGTTGCTACCCTCGATAATGCGCACGTTCACGCGCACGATGTCGCCTGCTTCAAACGCATCAATGCGCTTGCCTGCGGTTGCTTTTGCCAGTTGCTCGGCTTCTAATTGCTGTACAATATTCATAATAGCTCTCTTTCGGGCGCGTCTGCCGCGCGGGAAGGGCTTATTGGGGTATTTTGACTCGTATGTCAAGCGCTTCGCTATTTTTTATACTTTTCCCATAAATCAGGGCGGTTTTTCTGGGTCATAGCCTCGGCCTGCGCCTTGCGCCAGGCATCAATATTCTTGTGATGGCCGCTCACCAACACATCTGGCACGGTTTTTCCGTCCCATTCGGCAGGTTTGGTATAATGCGGATATTCTAGAAGATATTGATATTCCTCATGTAGTCCGAAGCTTTCCTCGCCTAAACTGGCTACGTCGCCAACCACATCCGGCAGCAGGCGCACGGTACCCTCAATAATCGCCATGGCTGGGATGTCGCCGCCCGTGAGCACAAAATCGCCCAATGATACTTCGCGCGGCGCATGTTTTTCGATAACCCGCTCATCAATCGCCTCATAGCGCCCACAGATAAGAATGAGTGGTTGATTGGTAAACTCTTTTAGCATGGGCTGCGTAAGGCGCTCACCGCGTGGGGTGAGGTGCACAAGCAGCGCGTCGGGCACGCGTTTTTTCGCTTCCGTAATCGCAGTATCCATGACATCGGGCTTAATCACCATGCCCGCACCGCCGCCATAGGGTGAATCATCCACCACCTGATGTTTACCAATACCATAGTCACGTAAGTTAATAGTCGTGAGTTTCCACGTGCCATTTTCCAGCGCATCACCGATGAGTGAATGCCCCAGCGGCCCAGGATACATATCAGGCATCAGGGTAATGACGGCCACTTCCCACGGCTTAGTCATGTTCCTCTCCACGGATAATTTCGGGTGGCATAATCACAATGCGTTTCGCCGCGACATCAATAGTAGGGAAGGTAGCTGTATTGAATGAGAACATCTCATCGCTACCATCGGTTTTTGTAATCTCTAATATATCGCCCGCACCGAAATTATAGACTGCTTTGATAACACCAAAATTCTCACCAGTTTCCAAAGAGACGGGAATACCAATCATATCTGTTACGAAAAATTCACCTTCTTTGCGTGTGTCTACCAATGCGCTGCGCGACACGCCAAGTTTTTTGCCACGCCATAACTCCGCGTCTTCGCGGCGTCTCAATCCCTCAATCGCGGCAATGAATACGGTACCCTCACCACCCGTGATTTTGAGGCGCACAGGATTGCCCGATGCATCCGTCAATTCAGGAACCGCGAAGGATTCTGGTGGGCTGGCAAAGGATTTGATTTTGACGCGACCACTCACCCCATGCGGGGAGGTCACCACCGCAAGTTCAACAAAATCATCAGAAATCATTGCTTAGAGCCCGAAATGTTCGATAATTCCGAACACTCCAAGAATCACGCCTGCAATTGCGACGGCGATTTCCATGGGGTTCCTTACGCTGCCGGCGCTTCTTCAGCAGCAGGAGCAGCTTCAGGAGCAGCAGGCGCTTCAGCGGCAGCAGCTTTTTCAGCTTCTGCTTGTGCTTTTGCTTCGAGTTCTGCGGCAGCCGCTTTCTCTTTACGGGTCAGCTTGTCAGCCTTTTTGCGTGGCTTGGCAGGCTTGCCAGCAACGTCAGGCTTTTTGGTGATGCCCAAGTCCGCCAAAATGCGCGCGACGCGCTCGGAAGGCTGTGCACCAACTTTGATCCAGTGACCAGCACGCTCGTTGTTAATAACGAGGCGGTCTTTATTATCTTTGGCAAGTAGGGGGTTGAAGGTACCCAAACGCTCAATGAAATCACCATCGCGGGGTTTGCGGCTGTCAGCAACGACGATACGGTAGAATGGGCGTTTTTTTGCGCCACCACGGGATAAACGAATAACTGTAGGCATATGTAAACTCCATCTTTCGGTTGGGCTGAATTGCCCATGTACCCAAGAAGAGTGGGGGGTTATACGCGCTTTCTCACGAAAATCCAGTGTTTTTCTACCCCATATGTTGTAACAAAATCTTCACAACTATTTCAATAGGTTATGGTAAGATAATGATATGGACAGAATGGAACAGCCCCAAGAACCCCTCATAATAGACATGTTCGCCTTTGCCGATAGGTTGGAAGCGGCAAGGGGAAACATGAAGGATGCGTTTCCTGTATTAGATGCAGAGCCTACGGAGAGTAGTGTTAATTTCAATAATGAAGATAGACGGGAAACATTTGAACATTTCACAGAGATGGCAATTCAGTCGCGTGATTTTTTGATGAGCAAAGGCCATGTCCTTGAAGGTGAAATAACACCAATTGAAACACTTAAAAAAATGGCGCCACTAGTGTTATCACGAATGGTGAAGTCTACCCCATCAGCACATCCCGGAGCGATTAATAGACAAGAGTGGTTTCATTTCTGCGCGCAGAACTTACGTTCGCAACAAACGGCGTATTTGAGTGAACTGACGTCAGAAAACATGCAATCAGCACTTGAAGCAGACATGAAAGACATGAATGATTTAGAGCGTATTTCACATCCTCTGGCAGTTCAGATGCAAGATGTGTATGACTGGTTCCGCGAAGGTGAAAATTTAGCAAATAATCCAAAAGAAGCCAAGACGTTACTTGATCGGTTTCGCTTAACTTGGGATAAGTTACCAGCAACGACGCAAAATGAAATTACAGACACCATGCCTCAGGTAATGGAGGCGATAGGATATCTTAGAGCATCTGACGTGTGTCGTGAAATGGCTACTTTGATGAATACGGAGTGGGATAGAATTAACGGTTTATTTGAGCCTCGTATAAAGCCGCCGAGCGGAGAAGGTTGGGCGCGTGGTGGTAATGGAACTGGCGAAACCATTCACTAACCCCCAAATAATCGCTTGAGATTCGCTGGGTTGGCCAAGCCTTTCATGCCCATTTTCTTCATTTGCTTCATCATGGTTTCCATTTGCTGGTACTGCTTGATGAGCTGGTTCAACTCCTGCACCGTGCGCCCTGCACCAATCGCGATGCGGCGGCGGCGGGAAGCATTAAGTAAATTCGGGTTAGCGCGCTCTGCCTTGGTCATAGACAAAATCATCGCCTCTTGATGCTTGATGCGTTTTTCATCGATGCTTTGGCCTTTCATCGCTTCTTGAATTTTAGCAGCACCCGGCAGCATATTGAGCATCGCGCCCATGCCACCCATTTTCTGGATTTGTTTCATCTGCTGCAGCATGTCGTTCATATCGAACTTGCCCGACTGCATTTTTTCCATTGCTGCTTTGGCGTCTTGCTCGCTAAAATTCTCGGCAGCTTTTTCTACGAAGCTCACCACGTCACCCATATCGAGAATGCGGCTGGCAATGCGCTCGGGGTGGAAAACTTCAAACTCATCCAGCTTCTCGCCCATACCGGCGAATTTAATTGGCTGACCGGTAATATGTTTCATCGACAGTGCCGCACCACCACGCCCATCACCATCCAGACGTGTGAGAATAATACCCGTCACACCAATCGACTCATGAAACGCCTTGGCGATATTCACCGCATCTTGTCCCGTCAACGAATCCGCAACCAACAATGTCTCGATTGGTTTTGCCAAATCGCGCACGGCCTTCAGCTCGTCCATCAAGACATCATCAATATGCAAACGACCTGCGGTATCGAGTAGCAGCACGTCGTAACCTTCGGTGCGCGCCATCTGCAGCGCGCGCATAGTGATAGTTTCAGGTTTTTCGCCTACAACAATCGGCAGCGACGTTACATCCGCCGCCTTCGCAACGGTTGCCAGCTGCTCCTGTGCGGCAGGGCGGTAAATATCGAGCGAGGCGACCAATACTTTCTTGCGCTGCTTTTCTTTGAGGCGTTTGGCGAGTTTACCCGTGCTGGTGGTTTTGCCCGAACCTTGCAAACCGCACATCAAAATCACTGCAGGTGGGGAGGTGTGCAAATTAATTTCTGCGGTCTCACTGCCAAGCAATTGCACCAGCGCATCATGCACCAGCTTCACAACCATCTGACCGGGTGAAACACTCGCAACGATTTTCTCACCGACGATTTTTTCTTTGAGGCTGGCGATGAATTCTTTGGCAACGGGCAAGGCGACATCCGCCTCAATCAACGCCATGCGAATATCGCGCAACGCTGCATCCACATCCGCTTCACTCAAGGTGCCGCGACTACGAAGTTTGTCAAAGGATGCGCTCAGACGTTTTGAAAGTGAATCAAACATGGCGGGCTATGTAGCATAAAAAAAGCCCCGCGCTAGTGAAAGCGCAGGGCGTATAAGAGACACAGAATTGATAGCGGAAGATGTATTGCAAGTAATAATGAGTTGCAAGTAGAATTTTAATAGATTGTATTTATTCGATAATTCTAGTATTGGCTGTATGTGGATACCACCACTATCCCCGTTGATTAAAAACGAAAAATACGTATATTAGCCGCTCTTAAATATAAGGAAATCCATGGCTAAAGCCGCCGCTGAATCCCCCGATGCGTTGAAAGACCTCAGCTTTGAGCAAGCCCTCAAGGAGCTGGAAACAATCGTGCGCGGGCTGGAGTCTGGGCAGACCGATTTGGAAAAGTCGATTACCGACTACACACGCGGTGCGCAATTGCGCGACCACTGCCTCAAAAAACTGAACGAGGCGAAATTGAAAGTCGAGAAAATCACCAAAGGTGCGGATGGCGCGTTGGGTGTCAGTGAATTTGATTCAAAGGAATAATCATGTCAGCCAATTTACAAAAATCATTAGCCGAAATTTCCGAAAAGCTCGACCGCGTGATGGACGATTTACTGCCAAGCAATCTGGCAATGGCGAATAAGGTCATCTCGCTGCATAGCCGCGAAACCGAAAGTGACACGGGCGAAGTGGAAATGCGCGGTGAAACCAAAGTGATGGAGGCGATGCGTTATAGCGCGCTTGCGGGTGGTAAACGTTTGCGCCCATTCCTCACCGTGGAAAGTGCGAACCTCTTCGGCGTGAATCCCGACGCGGCGATGATGACCGCCGCAGCGATTGAATTCGTGCACACTTACTCACTAGTGCATGACGATTTGCCCGCCATGGATAATGACGATTTCCGTCGCGGCAAACCAAGCTGTCATAAACAATTCGGCGAAGCCGCAGCGATTCTCGCGGGTGACGCGCTTCTTACCTACGCATTCGAAGTGCTCTCGCACCCCAGCGTGCATGCGGACGCCAACGTGCGCTGCGAGTTGATTCGTTCGCTGGCACGCGCATCGGGCGTGCGCGGTATGGTCGGCGGGCAGATGATGGATCTGGATGCTGAGCATCAAACCATGTCGGTGGATGAAGTGATTCGCCTCCAGCGCCTCAAAACGGGTGAACTCTTCGCCGTGTCGTGCGAAGTCGGCGCGATTTTGGGCAAAGCGCCAGACGCGATGCGTTCACGCCTCTCGCGCTATGCGCATGATATGGGCTTAGCCTTCCAAATTACCGACGACTTGCTGGACGTTGAGGGCACACGCACCAGCACGGGCAAAGGCGTGAAGAAAGACGCAGCTAAAGGCAAAGCCACCTTGATTAGCGCGCTTGGTATTGAACGCGCGCGCGAACAAGCCAACACGCTGGCCAAACAAGCAATCGAGCACCTCTCGCCATTCGATAACCGCGCTGATTCGCTGCGTGCATTAGCAAGCTACGTTGTCACTCGTAAGAGCTAGTGAGCAAATCCAGATTAGACCAATTACTTGTCGAACGCGGACTCGCTGAGACGCGCACGAAAGCGCAGGCGCTGATTATGGCGGGGCTGGTCTATCAGGGTGAGAAAAAACTCGATAAAGCAGGCCAGCAATTCGATGATGAAATCGAACTGAACGTGCGCGGCAAAGAACACCCGTGGGTATCGCGCGGGGGAATGAAACTAGCCCACGCTATCGACCATTTTAAACTTAAGGTAAAAGATGAGGTGGTGGCGGACATTGGCTCCAGCACTGGCGGATTTACCGATGTGTTGCTCCATCACGGTGCTGCCAAAGTCTATGCGGTGGATGTGGGGCATGGACAGCTCGATGTAAAATTGCGCCATGATAGTCGTGTGGTCGTGATGGAAGAAACCAATGCGCGGAATCTGACAAGCGAGCAGATTCCCGATGTGCTCGACAGCATCGTCTGTGATGCGAGTTTCATCTCGCTCAAAAAAGTTCTGCCCGCAGTCATGGCACTCGCCAAGCCAAAGGCAAAACTCATCGCCCTTATCAAACCACAATTTGAAGTGGGTAAAGAAATTGTTAGCCGTGGTAAAGGCGTGGTGCGCGACGCAGCGATTCATCACACGGTGTGTGAAGACATTCGCCATTGGATTGTCGAGCAAGGTTGGGAAGTACAAGGCATCACCACCAGCCCCATCACGGGGCCAAAAGGCAATGTTGAATTCCTAATTTATGCGGTGAGGGGCATTATCCCGTGATTCGAGCGCAGTAGGCGCGAGTCAGCCATGAGCCCGCGAAGCGGCGCGTAGGACTAGTCAGTATGACGATGTCCGGAGCATTAAAAAACTACGCGCGCTTCTTTGGCTTTTCTTTCTTCACCAATAACGGCTTCAGATATTGACCTGTGATGCTTTTGGCATTCGTGGCGACTTCTTCAGGTGTTCCTGTTGCCACAACTTGCCCACCTTTATGGCCACCCGCAGGGCCGATATCGACAATATAATCCGCTGTCTTAATGACGTCGAGATTATGCTCGATGACCACCAGCGTATTGCCCGAATCGACCAGCTTGTGAAGCACGCCGAGCAGCTTTTTAATATCGTCGCTATGCAGACCAGTCGTCGGCTCATCGAGGATATAGAGCGTTTTGCCAGTGGCGCGTTTGGAAAGTTCTTTGGCAAGCTTAATGCGCTGCGCCTCACCACCCGACAAGGTCGTCGCGGATTGGCCAAGGCGAATATACCCCAAGCCCACTTCTTTGAGCGCGAGGAGTTTTTCGCGGATGCTTGGGTGCGCGGTGAAATACTCTGCTGCTTCATCCACGGTCATGTTCAGTACATCGGCAATCGATTTGTCTTTATACTTCACTTCCATCGTCTCGCGGTTATAGCGCATGCCTTTACATTGATCACAGGTCACATACACATCCGGCAGGAAGTGCATTTCGATTTTGATCATGCCGTCACCTTGGCAGGCTTCGCAACGTCCGCCCTTCACATTGAAGCTGAAACGCCCCGGTGCATAGCCACGTGATTTGGATTCTGGCAAGCCTGCAAACCAATCGCGAATCGGCTGGAATGCGCCCGTATACGTCACAGGATTCGAGCGCGGCGTGCGGCCAATCGGTGATTGGTCAATCTCAATAATCTTATCGATGAATTCCAAGCCCTCGATTTTATCATGCGCACCTGGGGTGACTTTGGTGCCATGTAAACGCTTGGTTACGGCTTTATAAAGCGTCTCAATCACCAGCGACGATTTGCCGCCGCCCGAAACGCCCGTCACACACGTGAATAAGCCAAGCGGGAACTCAACATTGATAGATTTTAAGTTATTCGCGCGCGCGCCTTTGATGCGAATCGATTTCAGTTTATAACCTTGGCGACGTTCACTCGGCACATCAATTGTCCGCACGCCCGACAAATATTGTCCCGTAATCGATTCTTTGGTGTTCTCGACTTGCTTCGGTGTACCTTGCGCGATCACCTTGCCGCCATGAATCCCTGCGCCGAGTCCCATATCGATCAGGTAATCGGCACGACGCATCGTATCTTCGTCATGCTCTACCACAATCACTGTATTGCCCAAATCACGCAGATGCTGAAGGGTAGAAAGCAAGCGGTCATTGTCGCACTGGTGCAAACCAATCGAGGGCTCATCGAGCACGTAGACAACACCTGAAAGGCCTGAGCCGATTTGTGAGGCAAGGCGAATGCGCTGCGCCTCACCGCCCGAAAGTGTACCTGATTCGCGCTTAAGCGTGAGATAATCCAAGCCGACATTTTCCAAGAAACCTAAACGCTCGCGAATTTCTTTGAGTACTTTCTCAGCAATTTTATTATTCTTCGCGTTAAGTTTCTTAGGTAGTGCGGCGAACCATTTGCCTGCGGCCTCAATGGTCATCTCGCAGACTTGCGAAATATCATGCTCAGCGATTTTGACGCACAGAGCCTCTGGCTTCAGACGCGCGCCATGGCAGGATTCACACGGCGAGAAGGACTGGTATTTTTCCATATCCTCGCGCGACCAATCGGAATCCGTCTCCATATAGCGGCGCTTCATATTGCCAATCACGCCTTCAAACGGCTTGTGGCTATGGAAGGTACGTGACCCATCAAAATAAGCGATTTTCACGGGCTCGTCTGAGCCATGCAGCACGATGTGTTGGATGTCTTCTGGTAATTCTCTAAACGCAGTGAGCATGCTGAATTTGAAATGCTTGGCCACACCTTCAAGTGCTTGCTGGTAGAATTTTGCATGCCCCGAATTCCACGGCGCAATGGCACCATTGGCGAGTGATAAACTAGGGTCTGGCACAATCAATGCTTCGTCGAAATACATTTGGGTGCCGAGGCCGTCGCAGGTTGGGCAGGCGCCAAACGGCGAGTTGAAGGAGAAAATACGCGGCTCGATTTCAGCGAGCGTAAAGCCCGAAACAGGGCAAGCGAATTGTGACGACAAGGTGATGATATCACCTTCTTTATGCGCCGCTTTCTTTTTACCATCCGCGACGCTGGCGATTTCTATCATGATGAGACCATTGCCAATATTCAACGCCGTCTCAATCGAATCCGCTAAACGATTGCCAAGCTCACTCGATACCTTGATACGGTCGACTACAATCGAAATGTCATGCTTTTTGTTTTTATCGAGCGTAGGCAGCTCATGCATCTCGTAAAACGACCCATCAATCTTCGCGCGGGTGAAGCCCTTTTTCTGCATGGCGAGCAGTTCTTTGCGGTGTTCACCCTTTTGCCCGCGCGTAATGGGCGCAAGCAGATAAAGCTTCGTGCCTTCGGGCAATGCTTTAATTACATCGACCATTTGCGTCACGGTCTGCGATTCAATCGGCAAACCCGTCGCGGGCGAGTAGGGCACGCCGATGCGCGCATACAGCAAACGCAGATAGTCGTAGATTTCCGTAACAGTACCCACGGTCGAGCGCGGGTTTTTGCTGGTAGTTTTCTGGTCAATCGCAATCGCGGGCGAGAGGCCTTCGATGCTCTCCACATCGGGCTTGTCATGGATATTCAAAAACTGGCGCGCATAGGCGGAGAGTGATTCCACATAGCGGCGCTGACCTTCGGCATAGAGCGTATCAAAGGCCAAGCTGGACTTACCCGAGCCAGAAAGCCCCGTAATAACTACCAGTTTATTCTTGGGAATATCGAGGTCGACGTTTTTAAGATTATGCTGTTTTGCGCCGCGGATGGAGATGAATTCTGTCATAAAAGCCTTTCGGAGGGTCGGGCACTATAAGGGGCATTCTCTCCACAGGTCAATGGGAAAGCCGTTGCATGGCCGCAAATAGACCGTATAGTGACGCTCTACAAAACCAAACGGAGTGACGACAATGGCTGGCAGCATCAACAAAGTAATTTTAGTCGGTAATCTGGGCAAAGACCCTGAAGTACGCGCAACCCAAGACGGGCGCGAAATCTGCAACCTTACGATTGCAACGTCCGATACATGGAAAGATAAGAACACGGGCGAGCGCAAAGAAAAGACCGAGTGGCACCGTGTGGTGATTTTCAACGATAATTTGGTGACCGTCGCGAAGAATTACCTGAAAAAAGGCGCGAAAGTCTATATTGAAGGCCAGCTCCAAACCCGCAAATGGCAGGACAAAGAATCCGGCCAAGACAAATACAGCACCGAAGTGGTGTTGCAGGGCTATAACGGCAACCTCACCATGCTTGACAAGCGCGACCGCGAGGAAGGAGCAGGTGGTTATGACGCTCCGGCTGCTGGTGGCTATCAGCGTTCAAAGGTGGCCGAAGCCTCGCTCGATGATGAGATTCCGTTTTAGTATTTAGTGCGCTCAAGCGCCGCTGGGGCTTTCGGCCTCAACGGCCGTCCAAGCGTGGGTTATTTTTTAATGGCGCTTAAGCCTTTGGCTGCGCTATAAGCGCGGACTATGAGCAACATACCATTCCAAAAAATGCACGGCACCGGCAATGACTTTGTAGTCATTGATGTGCGTAAACATGCATTGAAAATCGACGAAGCCTTGGCGAAGCATCTCGCTGACAGGCGCTTGGGTATTGGTTGCGATCAACTGGTGGTCATCGACAATTCCAAAACCGCTGATGCTTACATGCATATATATAACTGTGATGGGTCGAAAATTTCGACCTGCGGCAATGCGTCGCGTTGCGTGGGCGACATGCTGATGCGCGAATTAAAGAAAGATAAGGTAACTATCGAAACAGGTGCTGGCGTAGTTAATGCAACGCGTATCGGTGCAGACTTGGTTCAAGTCGATATGGGCGAACCAAAATGGGACTGGCAGCAGATTCCGCTCAGCGAATCGCGCAATACGCTGCACCTCGGTTTAGAAGAAGGCGGGTTGATGGACCCTGTCGCCGTGAACATGGGCAACCCACACGCGATTTTCTTCGTGCGCGATACCAACTTCGTGCGTATGGGTGAGTGGGGCAAAAAGTTGGAAGTGAATCCACTCTTCCCTGAGCGCGCCAATATCAGCGCCGTGCAAGTGCTTGATGCGAATCGTCTACGCATGAAAGTGTGGGAACGCGGTACGGGTGAAACGCTCGCCTGTGGTTCCGCTGCCTGTGCTGCGGTGGTTGCCGCTGTGCGCCGCGAACTCTGCGCGCGTAAAGTAAGCGTGGAACTTCCGGGTGGTACGCTGGAGATTGAATGGATACAAGGCGAAGGTAATGGTCGTGTCTTGATGACGGGGCCCGTGGCCTACGTATTCAAGGGCGAATATGTCGGTTAATGTTGTCACATTTGGTTGCCGCCTGAACACTTACGAAAGCGAAGTGATGAAGACTCACGCCGAAGCGGCGGGGCTGAAAGACACCATTATTTTCAATACCTGCGCGGTGACAGCGGAAGCCGAGAAACAAGCGCGCCAGTCGATTCGTCGTGCGCGGCGCGAGAACCCCAATGCGCGTATCATTGTTACGGGCTGTGCAGCGCAAGTACACGCCGAAGATTTCAAAGCAATGCCCGAGGTGAACGCTGTTCTCGGCAATGATGAGAAGATGAAGGCTGCGCCGTATTTGAGCGTGGATACTGAGCGCGCGCAGGTGAATGATATTATGTCGGTGAAAGAAACCGCATCGCATCTCGTTGCGTCGTTCGATGGTCGTGCACGTGCCTTCATTCAAGTGCAGAATGGCTGCAACCATCGCTGCACGTTTTGTATTATTCCCTATGGTCGCGGTAATTCGCGTTCCGTTCCTATCGGCGAAATCGTCGCGCAAGTGCGCACGCTGGTTGAGAATGGCTACAATGAAGTCGTGTTTACGGGTGTAGATGTTTCCGATTACGGCAAGGATTTGCCGGGCGAGCCAACACTCGGCCAAATGATGCGCCGTGTATTGGCGCAAGTGCCGGAGCTAAAACGCCTGCGCCTTTCGTCGATTGATGCAGTGGAAGTGGATGATGATCTCTATCGACTTATCGCGGAAGAGCCGCGCTTGATGCCCCATCTGCATGTCAGTTTGCAAGCGGGTGATGACATGGTGTTGAAGCGCATGAAGCGCCGCCACTTACGCAAAGATATCGTCGAGTTTTGTGAAAAAGTGCGTCAGTTGCGCCCTGATATGGTGTACGGCGCAGATATTATTGCGGGCTTCCCAACCGAGACGGATGCAATGTTCGAGAACACTTTGCGTTTGGTGGAGGAAGCGAATCTGACGTATCTGCACGTTTTCCCATACTCCGCGCGCGCGGGCACGCCCGCTGCGAAAATGCCGCAAGTTGCGATGGCCTTGCGCAAAGAACGCGCTGCGCGTTTGCGCGAAGCAGGTGAAAAGCAAGTCACGATATATCTACAAACGTGTGTAGGTAAAACCATCAATATCGTGGTCGAGCAGGGCGGCAAAACAGGACATAGCGAAACCTTCGCGCCCGTGACACTCACTCATGAAATGCCTGTCGGTTCGCTTTGTGCTGTCAGTGTGGCGAGTGCATCACCCAACATGCTATTTGCGGCCTGAGCCATGAGTCTTTTCTCTGGACTTTTCAAAACTTCCTCGCGCTTCGCAGAAATTTTTACCCATAAAAAATTAGATGCAGCGACATTAGAGGAGTTAGAAGAACTGCTCATCATGAGCGATGTGGGCGCCAAGGCTGCAGCGAGCATCGTTGCCGAAATTTCGCAAGGTCGCGTCGATAAGGATATTACCGAAGATGAAATAAAAAACCTACTTGCCGAGGCGATTGCAAGGCGATTAGTAGTGGCTGTTCCTCCCCCCGCAGGGGGGAGGTTAGGAGGGGGGGGGAGGTTAGGAGGGGGGCTTATGGATACGTTGAACGTGCCCTTATGCCCCCACCCCAACCCTCCCCCTGTGGGGGAGGGAGTAGCGGACAAACCTATATGTATTCTCGTCGTCGGCGTGAATGGTAACGGTAAAACAACGACCATTGGTAAGCTCGCCTCGCACTATAAATCACAAGGTAAAAAGGTGATGTTGGCGGCCGCTGACACCTTCCGCGCCGCCGCAGTGGAGCAGCTTTTGGAATGGGCAAAACGCGCCGATGTGCCGTGTATTACAGGTGCAGAAAACTCAGACCCTGCGGCAGTTGCTTACCGCGCAATGGAGCAGGCGAAGCACGAACATATCGATCTGTTATTCATCGATACCGCAGGGCGGTTGCACACCAAAGACAACCTCATGGCCGAGCTACAAAAAATCATCCGTTCCATTCAAAAAATAGATGGTACCGCACCCAGCGCCGTGATTCAGGTGCTTGACGCAACGACTGGCCAAAACGCGCTTTCGCAAGTCGCAGCATTCAAGGATACTGCAGGGGTGACAGGGCTTATCGTCACCAAGCTCGACGGTACAGCAAAAGCAGGTGTCGTCGTGGCATTGGCCGAACAATTTGGCCTGCCGATTCACGCGATTGGGGTGGGTGAGGGCGTCGCCGATTTGCAAGCCTTTGACGCAGAAGCATTTGCCAAGGCTCTGGTCGGTGTAAAATCTTAGTTCGAGGGGGTCTTACCCCCTCGCGACTCCCCCGCCGCAAGCGGCTCGCGCAGCTACGGCGCTACGCAGGTTCTCATAACAAAAATGCCACAAAACTACTAACAACCATCCCCCTCTCTTAACCAAAACTTAAGTATTCCTTGGTAGAATTTTCATAAAATGCTAGCGTGCTCGCTAACACTAAGAAATTCAAAACAATTTGCGGGCAAAAAGGGGTGGTACCATGGCCGGTGGCCGACTCAAAGCCGATCCGTTATTCCAAGGTCTTGCTAGACCGCCCATGATTGCGGGCGTGAGCTACATGTATTTCGTGGTCAACGCGATGATCACGATGAGCATGTTCATCAACACGGCGGACTTCACCTCGTTCTTCTACGGCGTATTCATTCACGGCTTCGGCTATTTGCTTTGTATGAAAGAGCCGCGTGCAGTGGAACTGTGGATGCTGCGTCTAAGCAAAGGCTTCCTCACGTGGAATCGCGGTTATCACCATCACACTAACTCGTATGACGTGTTCTGATGCTGCTTGGTCAGTTGAAAAAACGTACGGTCTCGAAAGCGCGCGTCTCCAAGCGTGAGGTTTCTGCCGCGACGTTCATTCCTTATGATTATCATTGGGACAAAGACACCATCATCACCAAAAACAAAGAACTGCTACAGATCATCAAGGTAGATGGTTTCTCTTTCGAAACGGCAGATGATGACGTTGTCGATATGAAAAAAATGGTGCGTAACTCGCTCTACAAGTCGATGGCGGAGGGCACGTTTTCCATGTGGTTCCACATGGTGCGCCGTAGGCAAACGGGCTATCCTGGTGGTGAAATGCCCAAAGGTTTCGCCAAAACACTGGATGACAGGTGGAAGCAAAAACACCACTCAAAATCGAGTTTTGTGAATGAGCTTTATATCACCATTGTTCGCAAGCAAGACACGAAGGGCGTCGCGAAATTTGAGACGATGTTCCAAAAAATTGAAAGCAAGGCGGACAAAGAATCCGAAGCGGTGCAGTTACGTGAGGCACATAAAGAGCTGAAAGAAGCAGTCTACCGCGTGCTCGCCACCTTTAAGGATTATGGCGCGCGCGTACTCACCACTAAGCAAACGGAGTTTGGCCCCATCTCCGAACCGCTCGAATTTTTAGGACGGTTGGTAAATGGCGGTGATTCACAGCCCATGCTCGTGCCTTCTATGCCCATTTCGCAGTATATCCCCATGAATCGCCTTTATTTCGGTAATCGTGCCATTGAGATTCGCACCCCAACAGGCGTGAAATATGCGGGGATTATCAGCATCAAGGAATACTCGCCCGCCACAGCGGCAGGCATTATGGACGCGTTCTTACAGTTGCCATTCGAATTTATTGTAGCGCAGTCTTATCAGTTTCTAAATCGCCAAACGAATATTGGCGCCATGCAATTGCAACAACGCCGCATGTCTAACTCACAGGACGTTGCGGTATCGCAGGTGCGCGAAATCTCCGACGCACTGGATATGGCGATGTCCGGCCATATCGCATTCGGTGAGCATCATTTGACGGTTACCTGCATCGAGGATTCGCTGGCCGCGCTAGAAGGCGCGCTTTCGATGGTGATTGCGGAAATGGTGAATGTCGGCATCAACCCGATTCGCGAGAAGATGATTCTTGAGCAATGTTATTGGGCGCAACTGCCCGCGAATTTTGATTTTGTTGGCCGTAAGGCGAAAATCAACACGCTCAATATTGCGGGCTTCGCCGCCATGCATAACTACCCTGTTGGTAAAGCAACCGACAATCATTGGGGTGATGCGGTCACCGTATTTGATACCACATCGGGCACGCCATTTTACTTTAATTTCCACGCGCGCGATGTGGGGCATACCACCATCATCGGGCCCACTGGTGCTGGTAAAACCGTGCTCATGAACTTCCTCTGCGCGCAGGCACAAAAATATAATTGTCGCATGTTCATGTTCGATAAAGACCGTGGTGTTGATATTTTCGTGCGTGCGCTTGGCGGAAAGTATACGCATATTGATCCAGGCAGACGTTGCTACTTCAATCCATTACAACTCGACGATACGATGGAGAATCGTAGCTTCATTGCCGAATGGTTAAGCGCATTGGTTTCTGTGAATGATGAGCCCGTCACAGCCGAGGATTATGAAATTATCCAGCGCGCGATTGAAGGGCTTTATAAGCTCAATAAGGGCGATCGCGTCTTGCATAATCTCGCGGCGTTCTTTGGTTTGGAAGGCCCAGGCACACTCGCCACGCGTCTCAAGCCATGGCATTCCGACGGGCGCTATGCGCAAATTTTCGACCATGTAGAAGACGTGATGGATTTTCGCTCCAGTACCGTTTTTGGGTTTGAGATGGGCGATGTGCTCAGTAATCGCGTGTGCCTAATTCCCGTGCTGCTTTATCTTTTCCACCGCATCCAGTTAGCGCTGGACGGTACACCGACCATGATCATTCTCGATGAGGCATGGGCGCTGATTGATAACAAGGTGTTTGCTAGCAAAATTAAAGATTGGTTGAAGACGCTGCGAAAACTCAACGGTATGGTGGTGTTCGCAACCCAGTCGGTGGAAGATGCGGTGAATTCTGATATTTCGGACACGTTGATTCAACAAACCGCCACGCAAATTTTCTTGCCCAACCCCAAAGCAACAGACGCGTATCGTAAAGCATTCATGTTATCGGAACGTGAGTTTAATCTTCTGAAGAACACCGACCCTGGTACGCGCTATTTCTTGGTCAAACAAGGCAAAGACGTCGTCGTGGCGCGCATTGATTTAAGTGGTATGGATGATGTGATTAGCGTGCTCTCTGGTCGCGCAGAGACGGTCGGATTGCTAGATGAAATCCGCAAGCAGGTGGGGGATGATCCTGAAGTCTGGCTACCAATTTTCACCAAACGTGTGAAAGAGGTGTGAGCATGACAATTGGCGCAACGCAAATTCTCAAAAAGCTTTGTGTCGTTGCTTCATTATGTATGGCGGTTTGGCTGTTGTTTGCCCCGCTTCATGCCGCCTACGCAGTGGATTTAGATTTGAATTTAAATTTGAATTTTAATGCAGCAGCAGCCGCACCTACAGGCAATGGCATGGTCGCGCAATGTGACGAGTATGATGGTATTGCTAATCGTATCGTCATGTGTGTGCGTGACACGCTCGAAAATGCAAGTGAAGCGTTTTTTGAGCAATTCACGCCGATGCTAACGGGCATCGTCATGGGATTCCTTACGCTAACAGTGATTTTCTACGGTGTGATGCTCGCGGGCGGTATGGTCGAAAACGTTGCGCGCGATACCATGGTAATGCTTATCAAGCTAAGTTTTGTCGTTTATTTCGTGCAGAATACGGACATGCTCTATCATTGGGTCGTCGACTCGATGGATGCGCTTTCCGCGTCGATGTTCAGTTTTTCAAATATCAATCACCCCACCGCATCTGGCTGCATGGAGGGACAAGATACCATCTGGCAGCGCTTGGATTGTTTGATGGATACAACGTTCGGTATTGATATGGGTGAAGGCGGTACCGAAACAACAAACATAAAGCTTACGGGAGTTGGCCTAGCGCGTGGTTTATTTGCCTTTTTTGGTTCGGCGATTTTTTCATCTGTTCCGGGTTTTATCATCGGCATCATCGGATTAGGTTTCCTTTACACCATGCTGTTCTTCTTGGTGAAAGTCGTATTCGTATTCCTCATGTCCTATATTGGTATTCTATTCATGATGCTGATTGGCCCGCTCTTCATACCACTCGTCATGTTCCGTCAAACCAAGCAGTATTTTGATAACTGGGTGGGGCTGGTCGTATCATTCGCTTTGCAGCCCGTCATTGTTGTTACCTTCGTAAGTTTTGCGTGCGCCGCGTTGGATGTAACGGTATTTTCAGGCGACCAATCCTTTGTACGTACTATCGCGGGTGATGAAGCGAAAGCGAGCGGGTTTAATCTCAATGCATATATTCAAAGTAAAGACGGCTATGGCAAAAGAGTTGAAGGGCCGGAATTGAAAGCCCAAGGATCAAACGGTGAAGCGCCAGAGGGCGAGAATAGACCGGGCGTCGTCCCTTATTTTGATTCCGAATGCACCGAGAGTGTTGAGGCTGCACAAAACTGTGCGCAAGGTTGGGTGGTTGGTGTCACTATCCGTGAGATTGATTGGAATAAGCTGGCTCATGCACGCAGACCCGAAGTCGTTCCGCCAACTGACGCTGGGGAAGGCTTCTTAGAGGATGAAGATACTACCGATCCTATAGAAAAAGCATTCATGGATGAGCTGATGGCCTCGGCCATTCTGATGATGGTGATGTCATTTATCGTGAACGCGCTGATGAAAGTCGTGCCACAAATCGCCAACGACTTGGTGGGTAGCTTCCGCACCACGCCGAACGTCTTTGGTCTGGCGGGCGGATGGAAATGGCAAAGCGCTATGTCTGGCCAAATGGGTAGGCAAATGAGTAGCGCGATGACGACACGGCGACAGGGAACTTAAAATCATGGTGCGCGCTTTGTTACAGTTAGCTCTCGTTATGTTCCTGCTGGTGCAAGCAGCGCCTAGCTATGCGCTGGACGCTGCGGCTCTAGGTTTAACACCACCAGGCGCTGCGGGTGGTGGCGGTAATCCTGCAATCTCTGGTGCTATGGAAACCGTTGATGCGAATGGCGCACGAAAATCTTGCAGTGATTATGGCACACTCACGGGTGCGATTGTGCCGTGCGTCATGTACACTGTCGAGACTGCAGGTGAGCAAATGGCGATTGCGTTCGTAGATTTACTGCAGCCAACCATCATGGCGTTCCTCGTACTAGTCATTACCTTTTTCGGTGTGAAGATATTACAAGGTGAGGGACAAGTTGCACAGCGCGGGATGCTGCTGGTCATTAAAATTGCTTTTGTCATCGGATTTCTACAAATCATGCCCAGCACGATTCCTTTCTCAATGCTGAGCACCACCTCTTTTCCTTTATCAGCATAGGCCTTTTTAAGGTTTGCCACGGCCTGCATGGTTTTCAATCCATCGGTTACCGGAATGGC
>JBMOEL010000001.1:0-49768 GCA_049314715.1 Rickettsiales bacterium | reverse complement strand
ACCTTGTTATAAGTGCTGCCGCACCACAGGACGTCCGTCGCCGTCGCGCTTTTTTGCGTAAAGGAATGACGGACGAAAAATTCGACCGCCTCGTCGCCCGTCAACTGGACGAAACGACGCGCAACGCATTGGCAGATGTAGTTATCCCCACCACGCTTGGTAAGGCTTTCACTCGCAGGCGTGTGGAGCTAGTATTGCGGGAGTTGGGATTGTGATTGCTTCCAGCTCCGTCTGCTGACCTCGCCATGAAGCGTGCTCAAGGCTGATTCGCGCTGCTGCGCTCATATAACGGGATAAAGGTATGAGAGAAATCGTTTTAGACACGGAGACCACCGGACTTGATCCCTATTCGGGGCACAGGGTTGTCGAGATTGGTTGCGTCGAGCTATTCAATCATATTCGCACGGGAAATCATTTCCAGACCTACCTCAATCCCGAACGCGACATGCCGCCTGAGGCCGAGCGCGTGCATGGGCTTTCCGCCAGTTTCTTGAGCGATAAGCCGCTTTTCAAAACGATTGCTGCGTCCTTTCTCGAATTTATCGCCGATTCACCGCTGATTATTCATAATGCGGCGTTTGATATGAAATTCATCAATGCGGAATTAGAATCCGCTGGATTTGCAGCACTCGACATGAGCCGTGCACTCGATACGGTGCTGATGGCGCGCCAGAAATTCCCCGGTCAACCCGCAAGTTTGGACGCGCTCTGTAAGCGCTTCACTATCGACCTATCCACGCGTACCAAACACGGCGCCTTGCTCGATTCGGAGTTATTAGCTGATGTGTATTTAGAGCTGCGCGGCGGTCGTCAGGCGGTCTTGTCGCTCAGACAAGAAGAAACCCGCAGCAATGATGAAATCGATTTAGCATTTACGGGGCATACGGATATTCCAGAGCGACATTTCCCACCAAGCGCGGAGGAACTCGCGGCACATAAGGTGATGCTCGAGAAGCTCAAAAACCCGATTTGGAGCGCAGGTTAAGCAGCGGGTTTCGCGCGGTTTTGCTGATAGAGCGCGAAGAAATCAATCGGCTCCATTTGCAGAGGTGGGAAACCACCATCGCGAGTCACATCCGAAATCACGCGGCGTGCGAATGGATAAATCAGAAAGGCGCCTTGAATAAACACAATTTGTTCAATCGCTTCTTCAGGAATACCCTTAATTTCTAGAACACCCGCATACGTCAAATCCACCATGAATACGGTGGCATTATCGGCGATAGCGCGCGCGTTAATATGAATGGAAAGCTCGAACACGTCTTGGTCAAGGCGCTGCGCACCCAAATTGACGGTGACTTCCATCGTCGGCGGTTCTTTGAGTGTAAACAGGCTTTGCGGTGCCTTGGGATTCTCAAACGAAAGATCTTTGGCATACTGCGCGCGTAAGGCAATTGCAGCGGTGGGATTCGATGCAGTTTCAGGAGCCGTGTTCATAACTATCCTTGTATTTATTCGCGCATGTCTCTATATCACCCATGCTATTATTGCTAGGAGAAATTGCGTGGAAGGCTTCCAATACGGCGACATTATCGTGATCGGCGCAATCGCAGCCTTTGTGATTTTGCGCTACCGCTCCATGCTGGGCTCGGACGCAGGTCGTGACCCTTCAGAAATTCAACGCACCTTGCAAGAGCGCCAAAAAGCAGCCGCTGCCGCCATGGAACCGGTAGTAAAATTAGTCGAGCGCGAAAGCGCAAAAAAGACCGAAATACCCGAAACCTCTTATCCAGAGTTACTGGCCGCTTCGTTCAAGCAGATGCGCGCAGTGGATACCGATTTCTCGCCTGAGGATTTTATCACGGGGGCAAAAATGGCCTTTGAAATGGTCATTAAGGCCTTCAATGAGCGCGACCACGATACCTTAAAATTATTGCTAGCACGCGATGTCTACGAGAATTTCAACGAAGCCATCGAAACACAAAAGCAGCAGAATATTACACACCAGACGACGCTAGTTGCCATCAACAAGGCAGATATTAAGCTTGCAACGCTAAATGGTAAAAAAGCGCGCATCACGGTAAAATTTGACAGCGAGCAAATCCACATCGTGCGTGATAGCGCGGGTTCGATTACCCAAGGTAACCCATCAGATGTTGATGTGATGGATGATGAATGGATCTTTGAGCGTGACCTAACATCCTCAAGTCCGAACTGGATGATTGTAGAAACCTAATTTCTATCATTTTATCGTTCAAGTCCTGCTAGAAATCCAGTTTACTCGCCGCATGAAACATCTCATGCTGCTATCCTTGATGCTACTTGCTGCCTGTTCAGGCTACGAGGGCGACCCCAATAAAGCCATTCTTACCCAAGCAAGCTATGACGAAATCTCTGGCTGGAGAAACGACAAGCACGCTGAGGCCTATAAGGTGTTTGTCGATTCATGCCGTGTGAATGATAAACGCAGTAGCGCCTACATCACCAAAGCGGGAAATGTCATTGGCAACCGCACCGCATGGCGCAATGTCTGTGCCCTGACCTATCGTTTCTCTAACCCAACAGACGGCGAAGCCCGCCAGTTTTTTGAGGCGAATTTTACGCCTTACCGCGTCACCACCCCCGCGAGTGATAAAGGGCGCCTTACAGGATATTATGAGCCACTTCTGCGCGGCTCACTCAAACGCGAAGGGCGCTACCAAACCCCCGTGTATGGGATGCCAAGCGGCTCAACCTTTCCATCACGTGCGGCCATTGAAGCAGGTGCGTTGCGTGGCCGCGCCCCCGTGTTGCTCTATGTCGATGATCCCGTCATGCTGTTTTTCTTACACATCCAAGGCTCGGGCAAGGTGCGCTTGCCAGATGGGCGCATCGTCGGCATTAATTACGCAGGTCAAAATGGGCATAACTATATCGCCATTGGGCGTGTGATGAAGCAAGAGGGGCTGCTTGAAGAAGTAACCATGCAGACCATTCGTGACTGGCTTTATGCCAATCCACGCGATGCACAGCGTATTATGAATACAAATCCATCCTACATCTTCTTCAAGAAATCACCAGGCGACGAAATGGCCAAAGGCGCACTGGGTATTCCACTAACGGCGGGGCGCTCGCTCGCTGTGGATGATGAGCGATCAACCTATGGAGTGCCCATTTACATTGCCACCATGAGCCATAATGCACGCGGCTATGAAGCCCCCTATCAGCGGCTTATGGTGGCACAAGATACAGGCGGTGCACTGATTGGCGCACATCGCGGCGACATCTTTTTTGGCCGTGGCGAATTTGAGGAATGGCAGGCAGGACATCAAAATGCACTGGGTGAAGTATTTTGGCTCTTGCCCAACACACAGGGTGTGAGCCTCAAATTTCTAGACGTTTTCTAAATGAAAAAGCGCGACCTCACAGAGCAGGAGCGTGAGGAATGGCTCATCGAAAATGGCCAGAAACCAAAAACATCAGCACCCAAAAAACAAGCAGAACCTAGTCCCACGAGTAAAAAGTCGGTCGCTGCGCGACCCGTTCAGCTAGGTCAAATCACAGCGATTGATACGAAACGCCTCACCGCTCCTATCGACGCAACTCTTGACCTGCATGGTATGAGCGAAGACGCGGCACATCGCGCACTAACCCGCTTTATGAAGACCGCCATAGCTAATGAAGCACGCACACTGTTGATTATTACAGGCAAGGGAAAGGGCATATTGCGCGCTGCCGTACCCAAATGGTTGGACGTACCCTCACTTCGCCCCTTCATTCTTGCGCTGACCTATGCTACGCCCAGAGAAGGTGGCGAGGGCGCGTACCGCGTGCTCATGAAACGGAAGAAATGACAGCAGCAACAGCACAACATGTCTTGGTGGTCGACGACGATGATCGTCTGCGTCAATTGCTGCAGCAATATCTGAGCGAACAAGGCTATCATATCTCGACTGCAGCAGACACAAAACAGGCCGACCAGTTAATGAAAGTCTTTGCACTCGATGCCGTGGTGCTAGATGTGATGATGCCGGGCGAGCAGGGGACGGAATATGCGCGTCGCCTGAAGCGCGAGGGGCGTGATGTGCCCGTCTTAATGCTCACTGCACGCGGTGAACAAGACGAGCGCATTGAAGGGCTTGAGGCAGGCGCAGAAGATTATCTGGCAAAACCGTTTGCGCCGCGCGAGCTTGCGCTGCGTTTAGAAAAACTCATTGCCCGCACACAGAAACAAACGCCCAGCAATACGGTGCGTTTTGGCCCATATAAATTCCACCTTGATACGGGCAGGCTGCTACATCAAGACGGCCCTGTGTATCTCACTACCAGCGAACAGGCCTGTTTGAAAATTCTCGCTCAACATGCAGGACAACCCGTTGCACGCGAACGTATGGCAGCATTAATTGGCGATGTGCATAATGAGCGCTCCATCGATGTGCAAATTAATCGCCTACGTAAGAAGGTCGAGACCAACCCAAGCAAGCCTGCTTTTATCCAAACGATTCGGCATGAAGGCTACGTACTCTACACGGACGGCATATGAGCATTAGCCGTATCATCAAACGCTTCTTGCCGACCAGTTTATTTGGCCGAGCACTGATGATTCTCATCGTGCCCGTCGTGATTTTGCAGCTCATGGTGGCCTATATTTTTTATGAGAGGCATTGGGATTCGGTGGTGCGTAATTTGTCCTCTGCCGCATCAGGAAATGTCGCGCTGCTTGTGAATGAATTTGAGCGCAACCGTATCTTATTGGGCAGTGAAGCGGCGATGGAGCGTATGCAGCCCTTAGCGCTTGGTATGGGTATGCGCTTACGTTTAGATCGTGGGGCAGAAGCGGCAATGGGAAGCAAAACAGACGCGCTGCGCTTTCATGAATTCAGTTTGAATCTTGATAGGGTCATTGATTTTCCGGTTCGTGTCAGCGAAGTGGCTTCCGGCAAACAGGTGCGCGTGAGTGTAAAAACCGATGTCGGTATCTTGCGTATCACGATGGATCGCAAGCGCCTTGCTAGCTCCACCACCTATATTTTCATTTTGTGGATGGTGGGCACCGCGCTGCTACTCACGGCCATCGCTGTTGTGTTCTTACGTAACCAGATTCGCCCAATCGTTCAGCTTGCGCGTGTCGCTGAGCAATTCGGCCTAGGGCAAGATGTGCAAGCCTATACGCCACGTGGCGCCAGCGAAGTGCGCAGGGCAGGGCGCGCTTTCACCACCATGGCGGACCGCGTGCGTCGTGCCGTTCAGTCGCGCACGGAAATGCTCGCAGGCATTTCGCATGATTTGCGCACGCCACTCACCCGCATGAAGCTCGAAATCGAAATGGGAAAAATCGATGCCCAAACGCGCGATGCACTGCATGCGGATATCGAAGAAATGCGCCATATGATCGACGAATATCTCGACTTCGCGCGTGGAGACGCAGGAGAAACAATGGAGCCTGTGCCCATGCATCTATTGCTTGCGGATGTGGTGGAAAATTATACGCGCCAATCTCGTGCCGTAACTCTCGCGCCCTGTGAAGCGGTGACGCTGAATATACGACCGCAAGCGATGCGGCGGTGTATCCAAAATCTTATCGATAACGCATTGCGTTATGGCAAAGCTGCACATGTATCGCTTGAAGTCAGCGCAACATTCGTGCGCATGAAAGTGCGCGACGAAGGTGAGGGAATCCCAGACGCTAAGCAACAAGATGTCTTTAAGCCATTCCTACGACTAGAGTCCTCGCGTAACATTAAAACAGGCGGCGTTGGGCTAGGGCTTTCCATCGCCCGCGACGTCGCTCAAAGCCATGGCGGTGATATTGCGCTTGAGAATCAGAAGGATAGTCGCGGTAAAATCAACGGCCTTGAGGTGACCGTTCGTCTGCCACGTGAAGTGGTTCGCAGTTAACCTATTGTTAAATCGAATAGTATAGACTTCTACGATGAGCAAACCTTGGGAACACTATTTCAATATTTCTCCTGCTATTGTTGGAGAAGAGCGCCGCGCTCTCTTGCGCTCTCTTGACCAGATTTGGGAATTCACGGATGGAGAAGGACGCACTCTTTTTGAACAAGCCTTTCGTCGTAACGGCAATCAGCCAATTGCAATCGATCACTCAACATCTGGAAGGGGCACTGAAATCGAAGAGATTGGCACAGGTTCCGCGATGCGACAAGTTTTGCATATTTCATTCCAAGATGAACGCACGCGTGGATACAACAGTAGATTTGGCCCCATTAAATCCAGCTTAACCTCCACGCTTATTCACGAACTCTACCATATTGCAGATGATCGTACAGATATCGAGACACAGACGGTATTGAGTGTGTGTCGAATGACGGGGTATTCGCCCGAATCAAACGAAATGACATCGCTGAATAGTAGTGCTGATAGGCTAGTTTCTCTTGGTCGCGCACGCACGCGTTTTGAGGCGTTAGCGCAGATTGTTATCCGTCCAGCTATATTGATGGACCGTAGCGTAGTAGATGATTACAGTTCACCGCTTATGAGAGCTATAACCGCAGTTCCCACAGAAGCGCGCGTCGCTCGATTACGAACTGATGGAGTTGTCTCGGGGCGGCAATCATTAAGCGATATTTATACCTATGGTACCATAGGGCGAGATGAGCAAGATAGTACGTCTTACACAGATGCGCTTCGCGCTAAATACTTCCCATCTACAGAACCACCTCAAGGTGTATATACTAATGTTATCTTCGTAGATCCACACATGAGAGGCGCAGGTACCCTTTTATTCAACCGAACAGAGACGCCCTCTGCCACGATGGGTTTCACGGCAGTACCTTATTCAATAGCAAGTTTGGGCCATATTGAGCCGCCGCCGCATGTGGATGCATATGCACCCAGTAGGCAGAGAAAATAAAAACGCCCCGTGTTGCCACGAGGCGTTTCATTCTGTTTCTTCACTACAAACCGACGCTTCGACGTCCATTGAGGACGAGCTCGAAACGAAGTGGAGAGAGGCGAGGCAAAGAACCACTTATATTCGAGCTAACGCCCAGCGCCGCTTGAGCGAATTAAAGACTAGGCAGCATTTTTCTTCGAAGGCTTCGCCGTGAAGCTGGTCATTTCGTCTAAGCTTTCAGCAGCGCGACGATTGATCACATCAAACGCCTCGAAACCTGACTTACTCACCAGTTCCGAAACTTCGCGCAGATTGCTGAGCGAGTTTTCGAAGAAGGTTTTTGCAAGCTCAACTTGCTTTGCCGTGTTCACTTCTGGTGAACCACCCGTCAGCATGTCTTTGGTTGTCTTAAGCACTTTCTCAACATGTGAGCGTGCCACTTCCGCCTGACGGCGAGCAATGGCTTGCGCGCTTTCAGCAAGCGCTTGTGAAGCAGCCGAAGCAGCCTCTGCGTTGCGACGGTTGAACGAGGTGACGCTGTTCATATCGAACGCTGGCATTGCAGGCATCTGCGGAGCTTTAAAATCGCTCCAGAATTTCATCGCATCCGCGAAAGGGTTATGGGTAGCCATGGTTATCTCCATCTCATTGTTCCACTAAAGCTACACCGTGCAGCTTTATTGCATCGCAATATAGTGAGGAAGTCTGCCCCTGTCAAGCCTCATTGTGCAGCGCAACAAAAATTTAAGCGCTTAAGGCTTTGGAGCGCGCTGCCGCTGCCTCTGTCGTTGCATCAATAAGTGCTTGTAACTGCGGCAGAAGCACAGCCAATGCCGCTTCTGTCGTACCACCTTTACTGGTGACTTGCTCGCGCAATTTGCTCACGTCAGCAAAGGGGGTATTAGCCATACAGGCCGAACCGAACATGGTTTGCTTGACCAGTAAATGTGCGGTCTGCGCGTCCAGCCCCAAGCCAATTGCTGCGCGCTCTAGCGCTTCCATAAATGCAAAGACATAAGCAGGGCCTGAACCTGAAATCGCCGTGACGGCATGCATAAGCTGTTCGTCTTTCACCCAGCAGACTTCACCGCCTGCGGCGAATAAGTCTTGTGTGATGCGCTGGTGCTCGTCTGAGATATTCAGACCACAACAGACACTCATTCCCTGACCAATTAAGGCAGGCGTATTGGGCATAACGCGCACGCTGTTTTTAGGCAAGGCGTTGAGCGGCACGCCCGCCATAATGGAAATCACCAGCGTATCGTCGGGCCACTTCGCGAGTGTTGGCTTAATCTCGTGATAGTTTTGCGGTTTCACGGCCAATACGGCAACGCGCGGTATCGCAGTGAGGGATGTGAGCGATTCGATGCTTTCAATGGCTTCGTCTTTGAGAATGCCGCGCCGCAGGGAACTTGATTCGACTACCAGAGGCGACCATTGACGCCAGCGCGTCGCCAGCGCCGTGCCCATATTGCCACCGCCGATAATCAGCAAAGGATGTTCTCTCGTGAATTCCATCCACGGATTGTAGCGTGCGAAAACACGTTAGTCGATATCTTCAATTTTATTAAAACGCCTACGCTTCGCCGACCGTATCCATCAGCGCAATTTCAAGCGCATCCTCGGTCGTATTGCCACCCCACATGACAGACTGGAAGGCAGGATAGAATCGGTTGCACTCAGAGATGGCGATGTCGAGCAAGTCTTCCATTTGTTCGCTGGTCGCGCCTTGGCCGCCGCGCAATAACATGGCGTGACGGAACATAATGAGCCCATCATCCGCACCCATATCGAAATGGCCTAGCCACATTTTCTCATTCACTTTCGCCAAAAGTGGGTAGAGCTTCGCGCGTTGCTTTTCAGGAATCTTGGTTTCAAAGGCGCAAGAAAATATCAGCGCGCCTAAATCCGCCTGCCAGGTGAACCAGATGCGGTAATTGCACCAGCTGGATTGGACTTCGGCAACCAATTCTTCGTCAATCGGGCGGTCGCAGAGCCATTCGCGATTTTGAATAAGTTCTTCAGCAAGGTCGAGAGGATTAGGCAGGGTTTCTTGGAAAGCAACAGCGGACATAGATACTCCCTTCGTGATCTCAAAGATCTTAGTGACGACGGTAGCCAGACAAATAAGAGATGTGCAGAGTCACGGTCCAAACGCCTCTTACTTAATCCAAGCGACTGTCCGTGCTCTTCGGCGAGAACCGCCGCGGCACAGGCAAAATAGAACATAAGATTTTGGCGAAATCCATCAAAATATGGTGTGACATTCAATATTTTTATCAAGGGATGGTGAGTGTGATAAAAATTCATAGTGAAAGCATATCCTAGTTAGAGTAGGGTGAAGCCATGAAAAGAAGAGACCGCATGCATCGCAATGCCTTCACACTTGTCGAGCTTTCTATCGTCCTTGTCATCATGGGGCTAATTGTCGGCGGTATCATGGCAGGCGCGTCGCTGATTCGTAATACCGAAGTGAAGACGGCAATTTCACAATCACAAAAATATAAGAATGCGCTTTACGCGTTTCGCAGTAAGTATGCAGGTTGGCCTGGAGATTTAAGCGATGCCACCAATTATTGGGGCGTGAAGGCGGGCACGGGAAGTGATGTAACGTGCCACCAAACAGCCGGCACAGGAAATGCTACATGCAACGGTAACGGCGATGGATTCATGGAAGGCATTTCCGGAGATACGTCCAACGGGGAGCGTTTTTTGACATGGCAGCAAATGGCTGCCGCGGGATTGATCGAGGGGCGATTCACGGGTGCCTCTACTACGGCGCCCACCATGAATGCTGCGCCAGGGGTTAACGTTCCAAAACCTACAGTCGGCGGAAATAATGTGCGATGGGAAGTGCACCAGCTAGATGGTTCAGTCACTGGCCATGCAATATGGTTTGACGGCTCCTATCCTGGCAATGTCATGGTACTTGCGGGTGGTCCGGCTCTGAAGCCTGAAGAGGCATGGAATATAGATTTAAAGTTAGATGATGGTATGCCCGCCACGGGCGGTATCTTCGTTGCCAAAGCAACTTCGGCATGGTGGCCAAACTGTGCAGATGGTGACACGACCGCTGCGAACTATAATCTATCAGATACCGCTAAACGCTGCCCGCTTTATTTCGGTTTACAGTAACTAACCCTTCATCTTCTCAAGTTCTGCCTTGAGCGCCTCATTTTCCTCGCGCGCTTTTTGCGCCATGGCTTTGACGGCCTCAAATTCCTCACGCGTAACAAAACGCTCTTTCGCCATGAAGCGCTCCAAACAGTCCGCGACCATGGATTCTACTTCGCGCTTCATATCCATAAACACGCCTGCCGCGCCTGAGGTCAGTTTGGCAACATCTTCGAAGAATTTAGAATCTTTTTGCATGAGTTACGTCCCAACTCGTGAGTCTTTAGTTGTCACTATTCCAAATCTATAGCACATTAAGCACGACTCACAACTAACGACTCATGGCTTTATGAAAAAGATTCTCGTAACGGGCGGCGCAGGGTTTATCGGTTCAGTGATTGCTGATCATTTGGCCAATTCGGGCAACTACCATGTGGTGATTGTCGACCAATTCGGCTCGACCGAGAAATGGCGCAACCTCGCCAAGCACCGTATTTTTGAGATTATCTCACCGGGTGAAACCTTCTATTGGCTTGAATCCAACAAGGAAACACTCGAGGCCGTCATCCATATGGGCGCGATTTCCTCGACCACCGAAACCAATGTCGATTTAATTATGGAAACGAATTTCTCGCTTTCCAAATCGCTGTGGAGCTGGTGTGCGGACGCTGGTAAACGCTTTATCTACGCCTCTTCCGCCGCGACCTATGGCGCAGGTGAGCAAGGCTTTGATGACCAGCTTGATATGAATTACCTCGCCCAGCTGCTACCCATGAATGCCTATGGCTGGAGCAAGCAGCTATTCGACCAGTTCGTGTCGCTTACGCTTGCAATAAAGACAAAACACCGCCCCAATGGGTTGGTCTCAAATTCTTCAATGTGTATGGTCCGAATGAATATCATAAAGGCGACCAGAAATCGGTGGCCTGCACGATTTTCCCACACGCCAAGCTGGGCAGACCTGTGCATTTATTCAAGTCGTACAACCCCAAATACAAAGACGGTGAGCAGCTGCGCGACTTCATTTATGTGAAAGACTGCGTGTCGGTGATTGAATGGCTGCTCGCCAATCCGCAGGTGAATGGCTTATATAATCTCGGCACCGGCAAAGCGCGTACCTTCAAGGATTTAGCGAATGCATTGTTTACTGCACTGGGCAAACCTCCCGCCATTAGTTACTTCGAAATGCCCGAGCATATCCGCCCAAAATATCAATATTTCACCGAAGCAAAAATGGATAAGCTGAAAGCGGCGGGTTACACCAAGCCCATGACGTCGCTTGAAGACGGCATCAAGGATTATGTGCAGAACTATCTCGCTAAAGAAGATCCGTACTTTTAAATGTTTCCAGCTCGGTTTACTAACCTCGCTATGAAACGCGCTTTGCGGCTCATGGCTGATTCGGCCTACTGGCCTCATACAACGAGGTAGCATGTTATTTCCAAACATCGACCCCATCGCACTTGAAATCGGCCCGCTGGTCATTCGCTGGTATGCGCTTTCTTACATTGCAGGTATTGTGCTTGCCTATTTTTACATTGGCAAACTCAATGCGCGATTTCCCTACTTCAATGAAAAAGCACGTGACGACCTGATTACCTATGCGGTGATTGGTATTATTCTGGGTGGTCGCATCGGTTACGTGCTGTTTTACAATCTCCCTTACTTTATCGAACACCCAGCAGATGCGCTTAAAATCTGGCAAGGTGGCATGAGCTTCCATGGCGGGTTGCTCGGTATTTTCGCCGCTTTTTGGCTTTATGCGCGCAAACACCAGCTGCATTGGTTGCGCATTATGGATTACCTTGCAGCAGCAACGCCTATCGGCCTATGTCTTGGCCGCATCGCGAATTTTATCAATGGTGAATTATACGGGCGCGTGACGGATGCTTCGTGGGGAATCATTTTTCCCAATGCGGGCGGCTTGCCGCGCCACCCCAGCCAACTCTATCAAGCGGCATGTGAAGGCTTGCTATTATTTATCATTCTTTATGTACTGATTCGCACCACCAACATCATGCGCTATCGTGGTGCCGTGGGTGGATTGTTCCTCGCGGGTTATGGCGCCGCACGTTTCGCCATGGAATTTTTCCGCATGCCCGACCCACAACTTGGTTTCTTGTTTGGCCAGTGGCTCACCATGGGGCAATTACTCTGCATCCCAATGATACTGGCGGGCATCTGGTTGATGCTCAGAGCAAAGCGATATAAAGTCGCGTGATATGAGCGCATTACTTTCCATTATCCGTGAAAAAATCGAGAATGAAGGGCCTATCAGCGTGGCCGACTATATGGCGCTGGCGCTTGGCCACCCAGAGCATGGCTATTACCGCAAGCATAACCCGCTTGGTGCGCGGGGCGACTTTATTACCTCGCCTGAAATTTCACAAATCTTTGGCGAGATGATTGGTGTCTGGGTCGGCGAAGTCTGGCGCCAACTTGGCGGCGGCCCCGCATCACTCGTCGAGCTTGGGCCGGGTCGCGGCACCTTAATGGCCGACCTGTTGCGCGCCACTAAAAAAATCCCCAATTTTCATGACAGCGTGACCATTCACATGATTGAAACATCACCCGTACTTGCGCATGAACAATATCTGACGCTGCGACACGAGCACCCCCGCGTTGAGTGGCTCGATAGTGTGGAAGAGCTGCCCGAAAGCAAAACCATTTTCGTGGCTAACGAATTTTTTGATGCGCTGCCCATTCGCCAATATGTCATCACCAGCGAAGGTATGTGTGAGCGCAAAATTTATTGGGACCACAAAACAGAATCGCTGCAATTTGTATTAGGGCAGCCAAGCCTGTCGCTTGCTAAAAGCGGCAAAGTTATCGCGCAAGGTACGGTCATGGAACAATGCCCCGCCGCACGCAGCATCATGCGTAGCATTGCAACGCGCATTAAAACGCATCAGGGCGCAGCGCTCATCATCGATTATGGTTATATGGGCGATGCGCATAACGACACGCTCCAAGCTGTAAAGTCGCACCAGTTTCACCCCGTGCTCAAAGAACCAGGTGATGCCGACATCACCACACATGTCGATTTCACGGCGCTGATAGACTTGAGTCGTGAGCTGGGTGTGCAGACATACGGGCTTGAAAATCAGGGTGCATTCCTGACACGTATGGGCGCAGAAATACGGGCTGAAATGTTAATGCGCAGCGCGGATGCCGAGCAGCGCGAACAGATTTCAGGGGCGTTGCAACGCCTCATCTCTCCGCAAGCGATGGGCGAGTTATTCAAAGTCATGGCCATCTGTTCGGATGCTAAAATCGAAGTGCCAGGGTTTCAATGAAATACAAATTCTTCACACGTGAGGGCGGGGTAAGCGAAGGGCTTTATGCCTCGCTGAATTGTGGGCCAGGCAGTAAAGACAACCCCTATCATGTGGCCGAAAATCGGGTGCGCGCTGCGCGCGCATTTGGGGCTGAAGTCGAACAACTCTTTACCCTTCACCAAATCCATTCTGCTGAAGTTGTCACCATAAACGAATCGCGCGCCCCCATTGCCAAGCCACAAGCGGATGCGATGGTAACCAATAAGCGTGGCGTGATGCTGGGCATTTTGACGGCCGATTGCACGCCTGTGCTGTTTTATGATGCGAAGGCGCGCGTCATTGGTGCCGCCCATGCGGGTTGGAAGGGCGCACATAGCGGCGTGCTCGAAAACACCCTGCGGGCGACGCAATCATTAGGCGCAACAATTCAAAATACTCGCGTCATGATTGGCCCTTGCATTCAACAGAAAAGCTATGAAATCGGCCCCGAATTTTACGAGCGCTTCGCGCCCGAATTACAAAAGAAATATTTTATACCCGCGTCGCGCGAAGGGCATTTCATGTTCGATTTACCCGCCTATGTGCGCAGTCGTTTGATTGCTGCGGGCATCACCACCATCGAGAATAACGGGCAAGATACCCTTAGCAACGAAAAAGAGTATTTTAGCTATCGTCGCAGCACCTTGCGTAACGAACCAGATTACGGTAGGCAGTTATCCGCAATCATGCTGCAAGGATAGTTATGGTACTTTCATTCGACGATCGCGACGGCTTTATCTGGGTTGATGGGAAAATGGTGGAATGGCGCAACGCCAAAACCCACGTACTCACCCATGGCCTACATTATGGCTCCAGCGTGTTTGAGGGCGAGCGGGCCTATAATGGCAAAATCTTCAAAGACCGCGAACATACGGAGCGTTTTCATCGCTCTGCGCAATTGCTTGGCTTCACAATCCCCTTCTCAGTGGAAGCGCTAATGGCCGCGAAACAGGAAGTGATGAAAGTGAATAATATTGTCGACGGGTATTTCCGTCCTGTCGCATGGCGCGGCAGCGAAATGATGGCCATTAGTGCACAAAAAAACGTGATTCACGTAGCGATTGCTGCATGGCAATGGCCGACGATGTATAAGCAAGAAATCAAAGAAAAAGGTATTCGCCTGGCACTGGCGAATTACAAGCGCCCATCACCTGAAACTGCACCTTGCGCGAGTAAAGCGGCAGGCCTTTATATGATTTGCACCATCAGCAAACACGAAGCGGAGCGCGATGGATTCGATGATGCGCTGATGCTCGATTATCGCGGCTATTTGTGCGAGGCAACGGGTGCAAATCTGTTTCTCGTGATCAACGGTGAACTGCACACGCCAACGCCAGATTGCTTCCTGAACGGCATCACACGCCTAACCATTATGGATCTGGCACGTGCGCGTGGCATCAAGGTAGTTGAGCGTCACATGCAGCCAAGCGAACTTGAAAATGCGCAGGAAATTTTCCTAACAGGCACGGCGGCGGAAATAACGCCTGTGGGTGAAATTGCAGGCCGCAAATACACGATTGGCCCTGTCACCAAGCAGTTGATGGATGATTATAGCAAACTCGTTCGCGCTTAGGCTTTTTTACGCAACGCTAGACTATACTGAATCGCTGATATAACGCCCAGTATTGCACCCAGCACGAGTACCATATTTCCGAGCACGACCATCTGCGCGCTGCCACCTAAATTTAAGTCGAACAAGGTAAATGTTGGAACGCTAAACGTGAGGCCAGCCAAGGTGATGGCAACCGCAATCATCTGCACTGCAGTTTTATATTTACCCACGCGCGATACAGGCAAAGTGCGCTGCTGCATTCCCAGATGTTCGCGCAATCCCGAAACGTAAATTTCACGCAACACAATCACCAACAAGGTCAACACGCCCGTCACGCCATAAAGCGCCAGCGGGATAAGAATAGCAATAATCAGTAATTTATCGCTAATCTGATCCAACATCGCGCCCAACTCGGACTTGACGTTCCATTTGCGCGCGAAATACCCGTCGAAAAAATCGGTCGCGGCGGCAATGATGAACAACCAAAACACCCACTCTTTGGCCAGCGATGGCTCATGCAGCACGTATAAAATGGGCAAGATAAAAACGATGCGCGCCATGGTCAGTGCGTTGGGAATCTGCTGTTTGCTAAGCATGGAAATACTCATAAATAGTTGCTGCTATCTTCTTAGAGATTCCTGGGACATTTTCCAACTCATTTAATGTGGCGCGTTCCACATCCGCGCGCGAACCGAAATGCAATAACAGTGCCCGCTTGCGACTTGCGCCGATATTGGGAATGTCGTCCAGCGCGGATTGAGTAAGGGCTTTGCTGCGTTTTTTGCGGTGCGCGCCTATGGCAAAACGGTGTGCCTCATCACGCAGACGTTGTAAGTAATGTAAGGTCACATCATTCTCTGGTAGTTGGAATGGTTCGTGCCCTTTTCGGAAGAACCATTCACGTCCTGCGTTGCGGTCTTCGCCTTTGGCAATCGCCACGAAGGCAGGGCCTTCGATGCCTAATGATGTTGTGATTTCTAATACGGCGCTTAATTGTCCCTTACCGCCATCAATCAGCACTAAATCAGGCAGCGTTGCGCCCTCTTTGAAGCGCCGCTTCATGACCTCGCGCATCATGCCGTAGTCATCGCCTGCGATTGTTGCAGGATCTTTAATCGTAAAGCTGCGGTAGGATTTTTTCTCGAACCCTTCAGGCGTTGCCACTACCATCACGCCCACTGCTTGCGTGCCCATCACGTGGCTATTATCATAAATCTCGATACGTTGCGGCGGCTGTGCCAAATTAAATAACTGCTGAAGCGCGACATGATGTTTCGCGATCGACGCACGCTCATTAAGGGTGCGGGCGAGTGAGAGCGCGGCATTGCTAAGGGCCTGTTCAATCAACGTACGTTTATCGCCACGCTGCGGTACGCGTATCACCACACGCGTTTGTGCAAGCTGCGATAACGCATCTTCCATCACCGACACATCCTCAATCTCATGGCTCAATAATAATTCAGCAGGCGGCAAATGGCGCTGGTAAAATTGCCCCAAGAAAGCGAGGAGAATTTCGCCGTCGCTTGCTTCTTCTTGCTTCGGGAAATAGGCATGCTGGCCAAAATGCTGCCCAGCGCGAAAAAAATACACCATCACTACTACCGCACTACCATCACGATGCAGGGCGATAACGTCGGCATTCTCAAGGTCTACGGCATGAAGCGCTTGTTCTTGTTGCACCTTGGTCAGCGCAGCAATGCGATCGCGCAGTAGGGCAGCTTTCTCATAATCCATTGACTCGCTGGCAAGTACCATTTCTTTAACCAGCACATCTTGTACGTCGCGATTTTTACCGCGCAAGAAATCGGTAGCGAGTGCTACTTGCTGTGCATAGCACGCCTCATCAACATAACCCACACACGGTGCCGAGCAGCGCTTGATTTGATATTGTAGGCAGGGCCGCGAACGATTGTTGAAAATACTATCCGAACAGGGGCGCAGCAAAAATGCTTTTTGTAAAATGCTGAGCGTTTCACTGACGGCCCCAGCGGAAGCAAATGGGCCAAAATATTTGCTGCCCTTTGGCGCACCGCGCCCACGATGTTTGCTAAGGCGCGGAAAGGCGTGATCGGAAAAAATAATGAAGGGGAAAGATTTATCATCCTTGAGTAACACATTATAGCGCGGCTGATGTTTCTTGACGAGGCTGGCTTCCAGCAACAACGCCTCCGCCTCATTTTGCGTGGTCGTGATTTCAACTCGCTCCACCTGCGACACCATGCGCAAGATACGCGTCGAAAGCGCGCTAGCAGACGTATAGTTGCTCACGCGATTGGCAAGATTTTTTGCCTTGCCGATATATAAAATATCACCCGCCGCATTGAGCATACGGTAAACGCCCGATGTATTTGGTATATCTTTAAGCGCAGCCTTAATCTGCTCAGCGCCGCGCATGATTACTCCGCCTTCATCCAGCGCTCTGCACTCAAATGCATACCTGAGGAGAGGTAAAAAACCTGCCCTGTGATGCTAGGCGTATCCAAAATATAAGACACCGTGCGGCACACCTCTTGCGTGCTGCTGATGCTTTTGAGCGGGCTCACTTTTGCAAGATTGCTGAAAGTATTCTCGGTATCCATTACGCCTGGTAAGGTTGCGCCCAGTGCAATGGTGTTCATGCGAATACGCGGCGCGAGGGATGCGGCGAGTAAATCGGTTAGCGGCAACCACGAGAGTTTGCTCGCGGCATAAGAGAAAAATTGCGGCGAAACACTCCAGCCCATCATCCCGTCCGACAGGGTGATGACGTGGCCCGAAAGCGTAGGCGGCAAATGTTTGGCGAAGGCTTGTGTCAGAAGCAGAGGCGAGAGGACGTTAACGCGGAAATGTTCCTCCAGCACCTCGGGCTTCATAGTGTGAATCGTGTCACGAATAAACCGCGCAGCATTATGTACTACAAGCGTAACAGGACCAATCGGCAACGCATTAAACAAGGTTGTTACCACATCTACATGCGATAAATCACCTTGAATGACATGCGCACGTCGGCCTAGGGCCCGAATTTCTTTTCCCAGCAGTTCCGCTTCATCTGCAGAAGAGTGGTAATGCACAATAATATCATAGCCTCGCGCAGCAAGATGTAGCGCGACCTCGCGTCCAACACGCTTTGCTGCACCCGTAATCAGCGCACAGGGCGCATATGTGGAAGTGGTTGCCATAGGTAATGTGACCATGTCATAACATGAGCATGGATACCACGCCACTGCTCAATATCATCATGCTGCTCGCTGCTGCGGTGGGCATTGTCACCGTGTTCCGCGCCCTGCGGTTAAGCCCCGTGCTTGGCTATTTGGTGGCGGGCGCGTTGATTGGCCCGTATGGCTTTAAGTGGATTGCGGATGTCAATGATATGTCAGCGATTGCCAAACTGGGTGTGGTGTTGCTGCTATTCATGATTGGTCTGGAATTGTCGTGGGATCGTCTCAAAACCATGCGCGTCAAAGTCTTTGGCATTGGCGGCGCGCAAGTGACGTTGACGGGTACAGCATTAAGCCTGCTTGCCACACAGTTAGGGTTTAAGGCAGATGTTGCGTTGCTCGTGGGGTTTGGCCTCGCGCTATCCTCCACCGCACTCGTATTGCAGGTGCTGCAAGAGCGCCGCACCAGCTCCACCCAAACGGGCAGGCTATCGCTGGCCATTCTGATTTTGCAAGATATTGCAGCGATTCCACTGCTCATCATCGTGCCGCTCATGGCGATAGAAGGTGCAGATTTTGCGCACACGCTTACCCAAACCGCCCTGCGTGCGGCGGTCGCACTATCGATGATTATTATCGTAGGGCGTTTGGTGTTACGCCCGCTCTTTCGCTACATCGCGCGACTGGATAATGGCGAATTATTTGTCGCCACCACGCTGTTGGTAGTCTTGGGTATTTCCTACATATCGGAAATGAACGGGCTTTCCATGGCGCTGGGTGCGTTTCTTGCGGGCATTTTGATTTCCGAAACCGAGTTTCGCCATCAGGTCGAGGCCGATGTGAAGCCCTATAAAGGCTTGCTCATGGGATTATTCTTCATGACGGTGGGTATGCATATCGACATCACATTCATTCTGGAGCATGCGCAGGCGGTATTAGTGCTATCGGGTGGTCTGCTGCTGATCAAAGGTGCCATTTTATATTTCGTTTTGCGACTCTTCCGCCGCAATCGCCAGACGTCAGGCCATACTGCGCTTATTATGGCGCAAGGCGGTGAGTTCGGCTTTATCTTATTCGGTATGGCGGGAACACTTGGTGTATTGACACAAGGACAGGCGCAGCTTCTATTATTGGTGATTGCGGTGACTATGGCGCTCACCCCGTTGCTTGATATGTTGGGCACGAAGCTGGAGCGCGAATGGCGCAAGCGTGCGCGCAGTGATGCCTTACCGCAGCTCGAAGAAGAAGCCAGCGACATGAAAGAACATATCGTGATGGCAGGCTATGGTCGCATGGGAAGCATCTTGGCAGATGTGATGACCCATGAATCCATCCCCTTCATAGCACTGGATGTTAACCCGCGTCACGTGACGCGCGGCAGGCGTCGCCACCACCCCGTCTATTTCGGTGATGCGAGCCGTCCGGATGTCCTTGAGGCCCTAGGTGTAACGCGGGCACGCTGTATTATTATTACCTTCCACAAAATGGCCGATACCGAGCGCGCGCTGCATTTATTGCGTGCTGTCTATCCCGAAATCCCGATTTTCGCCCGCGCCAAAGACGAAGACGACGCCGAGAAGCTCTATAAAGCAGGGGCTACCGCCGTCATTCCCGAAATTTATGTGGGCGCAATGCGCTTGACCAGCCGCCTACTCAAAGAACTGAACTGGCCCGAGGCAGAAATCACCCGTGTCATGGAAACCATGCGCGCCCATACGGGCCCCGCCAATCTCGATTGATTGTAAATCAATCGAGCGCATACAGCATTGACTACGCCCGTCCAACTCTCTATCACTCCTGCTCATGAAACTCATTGCCTGTAACAGTAATCCGCAACTCGCCGCCGAAATGGCGAAAGTGTTAGGTGTGAAGCTTACGGAAGCCTCCATCAAGCGCTTCTCCGACATGGAGATTTTCGTCGAGGTCATGGAAAATGTGCGTGGTGAGGATGTGTTCCTCATTCAATCCACCTCCTACCCTGCCAACGATCATCTGATGGAATTACTGATTACACTGGATGCGCTCAAGCGTGCCTCGGCACGTCGCGTCACGGCGGTGCTGCCGTATTTTGGTTATGCGCGCCAAGACAGAAAACCAGGTCCTCGCACGCCCATTACCGCTAAGCTGGTGGCGAATTTGATTACCGAGGCAGGCGCAGATCGCGTGTTAAGCGTAGATTTGCATGCAGGTCAGATACAAGGATTTTTCGATATTCCCGTGGACCATCTCTATGCGCGCCCTGTGATTGTTGAAGACATCAAGGAACAGTATAAGAACCTCGACAATCTGATGATTGTCTCGCCCGATGTTGGGGGTGTGGTGCGCGCCCGCTCACTCGCCAGCCGCTTGGATGTGGATTTGGCGATTGTCGATAAGCGCCGCGAAGGTGCGAATAAATCTGAAGTGCTCAACATCATCGGTGATGTCGAAGGCCGCGATTGTATCTTGTTTGATGATATCGTCGATACAGCAGGAACCTTATGTAACGCCGCCGAAGCGCTCATCAAGGCGGGCGCAAAATCAGTAGCGGCTTACATTACCCATGGCGTACTTTCAGGCCCTGCGGTTGAGCGTATTGGCAAATCGGCACTAACATCCGTCGTGGTGACCAATTCCATCGCGCAGCCCGACACCGTAAAGAACGGTAAGAAAATACGCACCCTCAGCATCGCCCCGCTTTTAGCGGAAGCCATCAAGCGCATCGCGGAGGAAACATCGGTTTCGAGCCTCTTTGACTAATACAAGCTATTGATTATTATAGATTATCATTGAATGCTGAATGCTGAGCCCTAACCCCTTGCTTTAGCAAATAAACCCTGCTATATCCCCGCCCCTAACGCAAGCAAGCGCCCAACACTCAAGAGAAACGCTGGAGAAAACCATGAAAGCGCAAGTAGAATTCGAAGCAACCATTCGCCCAGTCGCAGGCAAAGGCACTGCGCGTCAGAGCCGTCGCGAAGGTCGCGTACCTGTCGTGGTTTATGGCAACAAACAAGCCAGCGTAAGCCTGACAGTGGATGCAAACAAAATCAGCCAAGAATATTTCCGTGGCGGGTTCATGAATAAACTCGTCGCGCTGAAAGCGGATGGTAAAACCTTCCACGCGATTCCACGCGATATCGCGCTCAACCCTGTCTCTGACAAAATCGAACATGCAGACTTCATGCATGTTGATGAGAAGTCACAAGTAAAAGTATGGGTGCCAATTCACTTCCTGAACGCTGAGAAATCAGTGGGCATCAAGCGTGGCGGCGTACTCAACATTGTATGTCACGACGTTGAACTGCTCTGCAACGTCAAAGCAATTCCAAAATATTTGGAAGTGAATGTTGCTGAACTCAACATTGGTGATTCGGTACATATCAGCAATATCGCTCTGCCAGAAGGCGTGAAGCCCGCAATTAAGCGTGACTTCACCATCGCCTCCATCGCAGGCCGTATGGCGGAAGAAGAAGTGGCAACTACAGCTCCGACCTCAGCAGAAGTTCCAGCAACTGCCGCTGCTGCAGCACAAGCTGCTGCCGCTGCCGCGCCTGCTGCTGCACCAGCCAAGAAGAAGTAAGCAATGCTGCTCATCGTAGGGCTCGGTAATCCGGGCGCTTCCTACGCGCGCAATCGGCATAATATCGGTTTTATGGTGGTCGACGCTTTGGCGGACACTGCGAGCTTTTCAAAGAAATTTCACGGCGAAGTAGCCAGCATCACGCGCGGCGCTGAGAAGTTGATTCTACTCAAACCCCAAATCTACATGAATCTTTCCGGTCAATCTGTGCAAGCGGCGATGGCGTTTCACAAACTCGCGCCTGAGCAGATACTGGTGCTACATGATGATTTGGATTTAGGCCTAGGCAAGGTCCGCATCAAGCAAGGCGGCGGGCACGGTGGACATAACGGGCTGCGCGATATTGACGAGAAAATCGGCAAGGATTATTGGCGCATCCGCATTGGCATCGCTCACCCAGGTGATAAAGACAAAGTACACGACTATGTGCTGAGCAATTTTGGCAAAGAGGAAAAACCGATTATCAATCCAGTGATTGACGCGCTGGCCGATAACATTCAGCTTTTTTGGGAACATTCCCCCGCTGCGCTGATGAGCAAGCTTGCACTCTTGGCAGAATAATCTAAAGACACGCCATGGGTTTTAAATGTGGTATCGTCGGTCTCCCCAACGTTGGCAAATCAACGCTGTTCAATGCATTGCTTTCACAGCAAGCGGCAGAGGCAGCGAATTATCCGTTTTGCACGATTGAGCCAAACGTAGGTCGTGTAGCTGTTCCCGACCCGCGTCTTGAAATTCTTGCGAAAATCGCTGGCTCTGCCACGATTATTGGCACACAACTTGAGTTTGTCGATATTGCAGGACTCGTGCGCGGCGCTAGCAAAGGCGAGGGGTTGGGCAATCAATTCCTGAGCCATATCCGTGAGACGGATGCGATTATCTACGTACTGCGCTGCTTTGAAGACGGTGACATCACGCACGTGGAAGGCTCGATTGACCCCTTGCGTGACGCCGAGATTATTGAGCTGGAATTGATTCTGGCCGACATGGAATCGCTTGAAAAGCGCGTGGATAATGGCGCTAAAAAAGCCAAAGGCGGCGATAAAGACGCCGCCGCGATGATTGCATTGGCAGAGCCTATTCTCGCCCTTTTGCGCGACGGTAAGCCCGCGCGACTTTACCCACCTAAAGACCGCGACGAAGCAAAACGCGTGAAATTGCTGCAACTTCTTACCAGCAAACCCGCCATGTATGTGCTCAACGTCGAGGAAGCGTCGGCCGCGAATGGCAATGCGCTTTCGGCGAAAGCAGCAGCCATGGCGAAAGAGAAAAATGCTGCATCAGTGATTATTTCTGCACAAATCGAAGCAGAAATGGCAGGCCTTTCACACGAAGAGAAAACCGAATTCTTGAAAGATATGGGTCTAAAAGAAACCGGCCTTAATGCGATTATTCGTGAAGGCTATAAGCTGCTCGACCTTATTACTTTCTTCACCGTAGGCCCCAAAGAAGCCCGCGCATGGGACGTGCGCAAAGGTGCACTCGCCCCCGAAGCGGCAGGGGTGATTCATACGGATTTTGAAAAAGGCTTTATCCGTGCGGAAACGATTGCTTACAAAGATTATGTCGAAGGTAATGGCGAAGCGGGCGCTAAGGAAAAAGGCAAACTCCGCTTAGAGGGCAAAGAATACACCGTGCAAGACGGAGATGTTTTCCATTTCCGATTTAATGTGTAAGATGCGGGCATCGACGTAACGGAGCGATGCCATGATGCCTTTCCCAAAATGGATTAGTTGGATTTTTGTGTGTCTACTTGCCTATATTATTTATGTAGGCAATCAGTCACAAAAGCCGCCCGAAAGCGCACCCAAAGAAGCGCCCGCAACCACGCAAGCAGCACAACCTAAAGACTATGAATCGTTACGCAAGCTGGTGGATGGTGATCGCTGGTATCGCGCGATTAATCCAAATTACATCGGCGATGCGGATATTAAAGAAGTAAGCCTTGGCGAAGGCGCAAGCGTGCAATGTGGCGACGAGGTGAGCGTGCAGGTTCGCGGCACGCGCGAAGATGGTGCCAATTTCGACTCCGAGCATGATGAGTCAAAGCCCCTTCATTTCATGGTTGGTAATGCGCCGATAGCAGCGCTCAATGAAGGCGTTATCGGCATGAAATTAGGCGGCCAGCGTGTGCTCAATGCCCCAGCCAATCAGGTTTACACAGAGGCGGAGAAACGTAATTTTAGCGAAATTAAATTTCACCTTACGTTAAAAGAGCATCGCGCCGTAACATTCGACGCATTGCCTGCAACCGCGGTAACGCTCATAGCAGGAAATGAAGAAAAAGAGCCAGCGCGCTGTGGTGCCGCACTCAACGCGCACATCACGCTCTTCAATACCAAGGGTGAACGTATTGCCCAAACAAAAGACGACGTAAGCATCATCTTAGGTCAGCGTGAACTCGCATGGGGTGTTGATGTGCTAGCGCGTGGTATGCGCGTAGGCGAACAACGCCTCCTCACCTTACCGCCGCAATACCACAAGCAATCTACTAAAGCGGATGCAGCGCTTACAACATTACGACGCGCACTCGACAGCAATGAAGTCCGATTCCTACAGATAGAACGCCGCCCATAAAAAAAGCCGGGCGTTGTCACCCGGCGAGCATAACAGGGAGGCTACCCGCCCGATCAAATCGAGCGACCGGGCAAGTGCCCAGCGGTGCCGAAGCACCGGTTCATTTGGCCGTAAAGCCAAATGGACGGGGAACCTAGTGCATTTCTTATGCCAGTCAATGAAATTATGCAGAAATCTTTACGTGACTGACACAGGCTATAAAACGGGTGAAAAATCAACTAAACCATAGGCTTAGTGCACTTAAAACCGACGCTTCGACGCCCGTTGAGGGCGTGAGGCCCCGCGCCGCATGAGCGCACTAAAAGGCTAAAAGCCAGATTCGGCGATCTTTTGCGTAATGAAATTACGAAACACCGCAATACGTTTCGAGTTTTTAAGCTCTACGGGATAGACGTAATATGTCTCGGTTGTTGGGCCCTGAATCTCGGGCAATACGCGGGCGATATGGCGCGTTTTATACATAATATAATCAGGCAGCGGCGCAATCCCCATGCCCTGCTTAATCGCCACACGCAGCGAGAAGAGCGAATTCACTTTGAAAAATGGCTTAAGGCCCAAATCTTTGGCCTCAGGTAATTCATAGAGCCAGTTCACTTCTTGGAAGGGGCTAGCAAAGGACGCGTCAAATCCAAGCAGTTTATGGTGCTTAAGGTCGGCAATCGACTTAGGTGTGCCGTACATTTGTAAATAATCGCTCGATGCGTAGAGCGAGTTATGCAGCGTCATGAGCGGCACTTGCACCAAATCAGGGTGCTTGGCGGGGTAAAAGCGAATGGCGGCGTCTGCCTCGCGAATCGTCAAATCCAGCTCGCGGTCTTCGCTCAGCAGCGTTACATCAATATCCGGATAGAGATCGGTGAATTCCTTCATCTGTTTGGAGAGCCAAATATTGGTGAAGGTTGCTGGAGCAGTGAGTTTATAAGGGCCCTTAGGCTTGGTCGAAGATTCCGATAGCGCATTCTCGGTGGTTTGCAATTTCGTGACCATGTCTGACACGGTACGGAATAAAATCTCACCCTGTTCGGTCAGCATCAGGCCTCGCGCATGACGATGAAACAGGGCGATGCCAAGTTTTTCTTCAAGCGCTGAAATTTGGCGACTGACCGCCGATTGCGATAGATTGAGCGACTCGCCTGCTTTGGTCAGGCTTTTGCTTAAGGCGACGGTATAAAATATCCGCAGCTTATCCCAATCCATGAGTGCTCCTCATTGCTGCGGCGCAATATAGACAGAAGTGGTTGCGTAATCAAGTGGCGAACGCCACCCGATCTGCGGATATGTCATAAATCCTTAATATATAGCGGCTAGGCTGGGCTTGATGGCCAATGAAGCACCCGAACAAACCCCCAAATTAATTTTCGTAGCTGGCGCGACGGGATCAGGTAAATCGCGCCTGCTTAAGCATGCAAGAAATCTTTCTGGCGCACCAGATGATAGTCATATCATCAGTTTTAATGATTTTAAGGACATAGCCGCACTCCATCTGCCTGTATCGCACTCAGAGAAATCGAGTGGTAATCTTCAAGGCTTTTTAGAGGCGCGTGACAATGCGTTCAGTGAAGCGCTGGACTCTGGCAAAACCATTATCATGGAAACCCATTGCGAAAACAGAGAACAGCTGGTCGATTTTGTCGCGCGCGCCAAGGAGAGGGGATATGCGGTAGAAGCTTATGGTGTCATACGTGACGCCGAAGCCTATTTAGAGCGCAGAATAGCCAAGGGCAAAAAGCACATGATTGATGTTATTCCAGCACAATTATCTTTTATACGTAATTGGGAATATTTCCGACTATTCCCCGATAAGTCGGTCTGTTTTGAGGCACGCGGCAATGCTCCCGATTACGTGACGTTGCACGAAACGCTACGCGATGGGAATGACGTGCGCCTCTATCATCACAATCTGGAACGTTGGGAAGAATTAGTGGACGGGTGGAGCGAAGATCGAAGTCAGTCCGAGCCTTTTTATCCCACCTGTGACGAAATACCAAACACCAGACTGGTGGAAGTTGACTCAAGAGAAGCACTACTATCGGGCGGTAGAAAAATATCTTAAGCAGCCTGCGAAATAGCATGCTGATGCTCAAGGAATTTCTGCGCCTCAAGCGCCGCCATGCAGCCCGTACCTGCAGCAGTCACCGCTTGGCGATAGATTTTATCCTGCACATCGCCCGCCGCAAATACACCTGCAATATTGGTTTGGGTCGTCCCCGCTTTGGTAACGAGATAGCGATCGCCATCCATTTCCAACTGATCCTTGAATAGCCATGTATTAGGCTCATGGCCAATCGCCACGAATGTACCTTGCACAGGTAATTCGGAAATCGCGCCGGTTTTAAGGTTCTTGAGTTTAAGATGGGTCAAATTATTTGGATTCTCGGTGCCGCAGAATTCTTCCACCGCACTATCCCAAATCACTTTAATGTTGGGAGTTTTGAATAATCTGTCTTGGCCGATTTTTTCAGCGCGCAGGCTATCACGACGATGCACCAGCGTTACTGACTTACAGATTTTCGCAAGAAAAAGCGCCTCTTCCACCGCGCTATTGCCGCCACCAATCACCGCGACGTCTTTGCCTTTGAAGAAAAACCCATCACAGGTCGCACAGGCAGAAACACCAAAGTTCTGGAATTTCTTTTCCGATTCTAGGCCCAACCACCGTGCGGATGCACCCGTGCAAATAACGAGTGTTTCACCGTAATACACATCACCCGAATCACCGACCGCGCGGAAGGGGCGCTTGGATAAATCCACCTCCTTGATGTAATCATGGAAAATGCGCGTGCCAACATGTTTGGCCTGCGCCTCCATCTGTTCCATCAGCCATGGACCTTGAACCGCCTCAGCAAAGCCGGGGTAATTCTCCACTTCCGTGGTAATCGTCAATTGCCCACCGGGCTGCATGCCATGCACCATGATGGGCGTAAGCGCTGCGCGCGACGCGTAAATCGCCGCCGTGCAACCCGCTGCACCAGAGCCAATAATCAGGACAGGTGTGTGATGTTCAGCCATAGAAAGTCCTTAGTCGTGAGTCATAAGTCGTGAGGTAGCAAAAAATGCTAACGACTCACGACTCATGACTGATTGCTACTATAACGCCTTTGCGTGTTCTTTGAGATAGGAAGCAACGCCCGCAGCGTCGGCCTTCATGCCCGCGTCACCCTTTTTCCAGTTCGCAGGGCAGACTTCGCCATGCTCTTCGTGGAAGGCGAGTGCATCAATCGTACGCAGCGTTTCATCGACGTTACGGCCAAGCGGCAGATCGTTGATGAGTTGGTGGCGCACAACGCCTTTTTTATCGATCAGGAAGGTGCCACGGAACGCAACTGCGTTATTCAGAAGCACGTCATAGTCACGCGCAATTGACTTGGTGATGTCTGCAATCATTGGGAAACGGATATTGCCAATGCCGCCTTTATCAACGGGCGTATTTTTCCACGCATAGTGGGTATATTGTGAATCCACCGATACACCAATCAACTCAACACCGCGCTTTTTGAATTCTTCAATGCGGTTATCAAACGCAATGATTTCCGATGGGCAGACGAAGGTGAAATCGAGCGGCCAGAAAAACAGCACGCCATATTTGCCCTTAATGTGAGCCTTCAAGTTGAAATCCGATTTGATGCTATTATCAGGCATTACTGCGCTTGCAGTAAAATCCGGTGCTTCTTTACCGACGAGTACGCTCATGAGAGTCTCCTTAAATTTGGTTACAGCGCTAATATATGGATACAAAACCCCCGTGCAACCCTCAATGTAGCGATTTTAGGAAACAAATTTTGGCAAAATGGAAACGGCCTAACCCCTGATCTGCGGAAAACGCGCTTTCATGGCGGCGGCCACCAAACCCGCATCATCCATGAGTCTTGCGGGTTTCCAGTCAATAGTACTGTTCGCATCCAATGGTTTTGCCAATGACTGCGCATAAAGTGATTGGTGGAGGCGGGCATGTTTTTTAGGAATGACCTGCTCAGGCGCGAAAATATAGACAGGCTTGCCCGAAACACAAGCCTCGGTGCACATGGAGAGCGAATCGCCCGTCGCAATCACCGCATCGGCGCAGCCGAGTAATCCTAAATAGGGGTTATCCTTATCCGCATCCCAGCGATGCAGAATATGCGAACCACCCGCTAGTAGCGGCGCAATCACATCCAGTGCTTCTTTGGGGGTGCGCCTGCTGGTTGTTACCATCAAGGTGCCCGTTGGTGCTAAATCCCGCGCGCGGGTAATGAGTTCGCGCCAATCCGCCGCGTGGTATTTTCCTTGCTTGGTATTCCCACCAATCGTCACCGCCACCCACGGGCGCGGCAGTTGATTAAACTTCGGCAACCACGCTTCCTTCGCTGCCGCTAACGTCTCAGGCGTGACGGCGTGAAGCGGTGCAATGGTGGTGATGATATTATCTGCGGCCTTCACCTCGTCATGCTGAGGTACGGCAACGAGATCAAATTCCCGCGCAGCAGGTGACCACATTAAATACACAATAATGGTGCTGGGTGATTTCTTTTTGATGTAGCGCGCAATCGGAATGGTGCGTCGCCCTGCAGTAATCACCAGCTTCGGCCAAGGGGGCGCAATGGGCGCGCTATGCGAATCATTGAGTGTAGTGAGTGATGGGCTGGTAAGCGGCAGGCGTGTTTTCCAATTAAAGGCAAGGCGCTTTAATACAAACGGCAAGCCTAGCTTGCCAATCACGCCCAAGACTTGACCTGTATGCCCCGTCCTATCATCAACGAGACCCCAGACTGGAACAGGAGGTTCCATCTATTTATAAACGACTTTCAACACTTCATAAAAGCGCACACCCTTGGGCGTATTCACCTCAATCGAGGTACCAGCTTTTTTGCCAATCAACGCGCGACCAATCGGCGCGGTGTTGGAAATCAGGCCGCGCGTAATATCCGCCTCATAGTCGCCGACAATTTGGTAAGTGATTTCTTCCTCGGTCTCTTCGTCTATCACCGTCACCGTCGCACCGAACTTGATGTGCTCGGCAGCATGTTCAGTCACATCAATCACCTCGGCGCGCGAAAGAATCGCGGTGAGCTCCATGATGCGGCCTTCAATGAAGCTCTGCTTCTCTTTAGCGGCGTGATATTCAGCATTCTCCGACAAATCGCCATGGGCGCGCGCTTCCGAAATCGCCTCAATCACCGCAGGGCGCTGCACGGTTTTGAGTTCTTTCAGTTCTTTCTCCAAACGGGCAAAGCCCAGCTCGGTCATGGGAATCTTTTCCATAACATCCTGATACATAATGATTTATGAGTAAAACGAACCCTGAATCTATCGGGTTTATCTCCCAAGAACAAGTGCTCTTTTCACAAAAGCTTCACACTGCAAAAGGGCGGTTTTGCTAGAATAAGGGCAGGAGAAAACATATGGCCAAGCAAGAACAGCTACCCAAAATCAAACCGCAGGAAAAACCGAGCTTGCTCAATCACGGCACGGGGCAAGGTACTTTTTGGGGATATTGGGGGGGAATAATTGCCGCTTTAGTCGGTTTTAAAGATGTAACCAAAGCATTGAAAGACTTGGGTACTAAAGATGTAGATGCGGTAGCTAAAGAGCTTACAAAAAACAAAGCGCATTTAAAACTTTTAGGCGTAACCGCGGCTGGCATGGCCATAGGAGCTGCTATAGGTGGTTTATTAGGGAAAAAGCAACAGGAAGAAGAGCAAACAGAAGGACGCGTAGTAAAAAAACCTACCTCGTGGAATATTGGTGTTTTGTCAGGCCTTGGCGCATCTATTCCTGTTGCTTTAGGCGTTAAGTATTTAACGAGAAAACTCGGGGCGGGTGTTTTTATCGTGGACGCGCTAGGTTCTGCTATAGGAATAACAGGCATGGTAGTCGGCAGCAGCATGCGCAAAAAGGAAATGGAGCGCGATTATAATCAAGCGCTCAATCAATTGGGTGAGCAGAAAATCGCTGAAGGCATGGCCTATAAGAACGCCGCGCTCTCACCACAAGAGCAAACTATTCTTGAAGGGCTCATCAACGGCCAAAAACAAGGCGGCCATGCAGGCAAACTTGCTGAATCGCGTGAGCAGACTGCACCACTGCAAATGAACCTCTAATTTCTTAGAAACTACGCCGCGCTTTTCTTTTTGGACGCTTGCGTGCCCACATACGACTGTAGCGGCGCAACATCCAACCCCTTAGCACCCGCTTTATCAATTGCAGCAATCGCCTGAACCATAGCGCGCGCCCCTGCAATGGTGGTCGAATAAGGAATTTTACCCAAAAGTGCCGTGCGGCGAATCGAGTACGAATCGGTAATCGCGGCCTGACCTTCGGTGGTATTAAATACCATGGCGATATTCCCATCTTTCATCATATCGACGATATGCGGGCGGCCCTCGCGCACCTTGTTCACGATCTCAATCGGCAGACCCTGCAGTTTCAAATACTCGCCCGTACCGCGCGTGCAGACGACGCGGAAGCCAAGCGTGGTGAGTTCTTGCGCAATCACTGATGCAGCAGGCTTGTCGCCATCGCGCACCGAGAGGAACACTTTACCTTCTTTGGGTAAGGTGCTGCCCGCGCCAATGAAGCCCTTGGCAAATGCCGCAGCAAAATTCGTGTGCAGACCCATGGTCTCGCCGGTCGATTTCATTTCGGGCCCCAAAATCGTATCCACACCCGGGAAGCGCGCGAATGGGAATACGACTTCTTTTACCGCAACGTGTTTGAGATTTTTCATCAAGGTCGTGTCGTCTGGCAAATCAAAGCTCGCCAGCTGCTCACCCGCCATCAGGCGTGAGGCGATTTTAGCAATCTGAATGCCTGTCGCCTTCGCAACGAATGGCACGGTGCGCGAGGCGCGTGGGTTCACTTCCAGAATATAGATATTGCCTTGCTGCACGGCGAATTGCACGTTCATCAGGCCTTTCACACCCAGCGCACCTGCAAGTGCAATCGTCTGCTTACGCACTTCGTCGATAATTTTATCGGGCAATGAATAAGGTGGCAATGAGCAGGCCGAATCACCAGAGTGAATGCCCGCTTCCTCGATATGCTCCATAATGCCGGGGACGAAGAAATCCTTGCCATCGCTCAAGCAATCCACGTCGAGCTCAATGGCATCCTGCAAATACCCATCGAGCAGAATCGGACCATCACCAAACAGCGCGAGCAATTCTTGCGTATAGTTTTTGAGTTCAAGCGACGAATGAATAATCCGCATCGCGCGGCCACCCAGAACGTATGATGGGCGCACCACGACAGGATAGCCAATCGCTTCCGCTGCGGGCACGACTTCTTCCACCGTTTTGCAAATCGCATTCTTCGGTTGCTTCAGCTTAAGTTTGTGCAGCAATTTCTGGAAACGCTCGCGGTCTTCGGCAAGGTCGATGCAATCCACCGACGTGCCGATAATCGGAATGCCTGCCTCTTCGAGTGCGTGGCCAAGCTTGAGTGGCGTCTGTCCGCCGAACTGCAAAATCACACCCACCAGTGTGCCATTCGTTTTCTCTTTTTCGATAATTTCAATCACATCTTCTGCGGTGAGTGGCTCGAAATACAAGCGATCCGATGTGTCATAATCCGTTGAAACTGTTTCAGGGTTACAATTGATCATGATGGTTTCATAGCCCGCGTCTTTAAGCGCATAGGCCGCATGTACGCAGCAATAATCAAACTCAATACCCTGACCAATGCGGTTCGGCCCACCACCTAAAATCACAATTTTCTTGCGGTCGCTTGGGCGTGATTCGCAGAACGCTGCGTCACCATGACCTTCATAGCAGCTATACATATACGGCGTGGGGGATTCGAATTCCGCTGCACAGGTATCGACGCGTTTGAACACAGGTCGCACACGCAGCGCGTGACGCTTTTGTCTTACTTTTTTCTCATCCAGCTTAGTGAGTGCTGCAAGCTGCTTGTCGCTAAAACCAAGCTTCTTGAGTGCGTGCAGCGATGGCGCATCACTCGGCAGGCCATTTGCTTTCACCCACATTTCGGCATCAATAATTTTCTTCAGTTCGCGAATGAACCACGGGTCATATTTCGTGAGCGTGTGAATTTCATCGACACTCATACCGAAGCGCAAGGCTTGGCCGATTTTGAGAAGTCTATCGGGCGCTGCAACGGTAAGCGCCGAGCGCACTGCATCGAGGTTTTCTGCACTCGCGCCCTCAATAATCACCTCATTGAGACCAGTCAGACCTGTCTCCAACGAGCGGAAGGCTTTCTGCAACGACTCGGCAAAGCTACGGCCAATCGCCATCGCTTCACCGACTGATTTCATCGCCGTGGTCAGCGTCGTGTCCGTGCCGGGGAATTTCTCGAACGTGAAGCGCGGGATTTTCGTCACCACATAATCAATCGTCGGTTCAAAGCTCGCAGGCGTTGCCTTGGTAATGTCGTTGATGACTTCATCGAGCGTATAGCCCACTGCCAGTTTCGCTGCCACTTTCGCAATCGGGAAGCCCGTGGCTTTCGAAGCCAGTGCGGAGGAGCGCGACACGCGCGGGTTCATCTCAATCACCACCATGCGACCATCAACAGGGTTCACGGCGAATTGCACGTTAGAACCGCCCGTATCCACGCCAATCTCGCGCAGTACGGCAATCGAGGCGTCGCGCATAATCTGGTATTCTTTGTCGGTGAGCGTCAGGGCAGGGGCAACGGTAATGGAGTCGCCGGTATGCACGCCCATCGGGTCGATATTCTCGATGGAGCAGATGATGATGCAGTTATCCGCCTTGTCGCGCACCACTTCCATCTCATACTCTTTCCAACCGAGTACGGACTCATCAATCATCACTTCACCCACGGGCGAAGCGTCGAGCCCTGAGGCAACAATCACCTCAAACTCCTCGCGGTTATAGGCAATACCACCGCCTGAACCACCCATCGTGAAGGACGGGCGGATGACTGCAGGAAGGCCCGTATCAGCAAGCGCGGCACGCGCCTCTTCCATGGTTTTGACCACATGGTTTTTAGGAACTTCCAACCCAATGCGCGCCATGGCTTGGCCGAACAACAAACGGTCTTCCGCTTTGTTGATGGATTCGAGTTTTGCACCAATCAGCTCGACATTATATTTCGCAAGCACGCCGCTTTCCGCCAGTGCCTTCGCACAATTGAGCGCTGTTTGCCCGCCCATGGTTGGCAGCAATACATCGGGGCGTTCCTTGGCAATAATTTTCTCAACATATTCTGGCGTGATGGGTTCAATATAGGTTGCATCCGCCAAGTCTGGGTCGGTCATGATGGTGGCAGGGTTGCTATTCACCAGAATCACGCGGTAGCCTTCGGCCTTCAGCGTTTTCACTGCTTGCGTGCCCGAATAGTCAAACTCGCAGGCCTGACCAATCACAATCGGCCCCGCGCCGATAATCAGAATGCTTTTGATGTCCGTACGTTTAGGCATTACGCAGCCCTCTTTTTCTGTGAGGCCATGAGTTCGGCGAATTGTTTGAAGAGTGGCAACCAGTCATGCGGGCCCGGCGATGCTTCTGGGTGGCCTTGCACCGAGAAACACATGCCGTCTAAGGTTGCGATGCCTTGAATCGTGCCGTCAAACAACGAGCGATGCGTGACTTCGACATTGGCGGGCAAGCCTTTATCACTCACGCAGAAGCCGTGGTTCTGCGAAGTAATGGCGACTTTGTTTGTTTTCAAATCTTTCACAGGGTGGTTCGCGCCGCGATGGCCTTGTTTCATTTTCTCGGTCTTCGCGCCAAGCGCGAGGCCGAGCATTTGGTGGCCAAGGCAAATACCAAACAGCGGCACTTTTGCGGCAATGATTTTTTGAATCACGGGCAGCGAATATTGCGCGGTGGCGGAAGGGTCGCCAGGGCCGTTGCTTAAAAACACGCCGTCTGGCTTCAGCGCCAAAATTTCTTCTGCGGTGGTGGTAGCGGGCACGACGGTGAGGCGGCAATCTTGCGAGGCAAGGCAACGCAGAATATTCAGCTTCTCGCCGTAATCAATCGCCACCACATGGTGTGCGCCATTACCAATCTCAACATAGCCTTTGCCCAGCACCCAGCGCTGCTTGCGCCATTCATAGTGCGCGGGGGTGGTGACATGCGCGGCGAGCTCTAACCCGTTCATGTCAGGCGCAGCGTCTAGCGCGGCTTGCAATTTCTTCTGGTCGATTTTGCCGTCTTTGAAAAAACCAATCGCACAATTTTGTGCGCCGTTTTTGCGGATATGCGCAGTCAGCGCGCGTGTATCAATCCCGCAAATACCAGTGATGCCGTTATTGCTCAGCCACTCTTGCAAATGCACATTCGCGCGGAAGCTGGAAGGGTCGGTAATGTTCTCGCGCAGAATCAAACCTGCAGCGTAGGGCTTCGCGGCCTCGATATCTTCGCCGTTGCAGCCGACATTACCGATGTGCGGGAAGGTGAAGGTGATGATGTGGCCAGTGTAGGAAGGGTCGGTGAGGATTTCTTGATAGCCCGTCATGGCGGTATTGAAGCAGATCTCGCCTGCTGTAATGCCGTGCGCGCCAACGCCAAACCCCGAAAACACTGTCCCATCCGCGAGTATCAGCGCGGCATTGGGGGCAGTGGCGAAGGTCTGAGCCATCAAGAATCTCCAGCAAGTAGATAAACAGCGGGAGAGTTACGGGTTCACGGGGCGAGAGTCAAGGGGCAATGTGGTTAAAAAGAACGCGCAAATAGTAAACCACAGCCGATAGTGCTGCTGCTTAAAAGATAAGTTGCCGCATAGTCCGTGGCGCTTGTAGAGTTCGTGCATGTTCCTCTAAACCCTGCCCAGATTCTGCCTGCTGCAGGCCTGCCATCATCTAATTTCGTGTCGATATTCCATGCTTCTTCGGGTCTTAGAACAATAGCTCCATTCATGTCGCTAAGAAACAAAATATGCGCATATTCCTGAGCAAAAAAATTAGCGTCTCCACCGTTAATTGAATAATGTGTTGAATTCCACCAAGCGTTTGCCAATTTAGAGGCAGGGGACCGAGTAGTAACGGGCGTTGAAGTACCAATGCCACTGAAGCTACCTTCAATCAGCCCAGTGGTGGCTAAATGCTCCCAGTAACGTGTGGGTTCGCTTGTGCCGAGATCAATTCGACTGCTCCCATCACCATTACATGTTGGTAGGCCTGTGTCTGTATCTGTTGCAGGAGTGGCGCACTGGCCTGCGCCTCCGCCCACTCTACCCCAAAAAGAAACGGCATTATTAAAATCACCCGGAATGGCGAAATACTTATCGCGGAAGGTTTGTGTTGCGGCGATATAGCGCTGATATTCGGTGCTGACCGCACGTAGTTCAGAAGCACGAATGAGTGATTGACCCGCAAGAATCCCGCCCGTGAGTAACCCAAGGATGACAAGGACAATCGAAAGTTCGACGAGTGAAAAACCACGTTGCATGCGTGGATTATAAACTATGAATTCTTCTCAATCCACTGTGTAATGACAGGGCGCACCTGTTCACGCCATTTACGGCCATTGAAGATACCATAGTGACCCACTTGCGGCGCCATATGGTATTTCTTTTTCGCATCCGAAAGGTTTTTAGTCACTTCCAGTGCTGCCTTGGTTTGGCCGAGGCCAGAGATATCGTCCAGCTCGCCTTCGATGGCCAAAATCGCGGTTTTGGTAATCGCATCGGGACGTACGCGTTGGTCATAATGCATCAACTTACCTTCCGGCAGCGAATGTTTATGAAATACTTCCTCAATCGTTTGCAGGTAATATTCCGCAGGTAAATCGGCCACTGCGAGATATTCATTATAGAAATCACGATGTGATTGCGCCTTCTCGCCATCACCTTGTACGAGGTGATTGAAGAGCTCAACATGCGCGTCCTTATGGCGCGTGAAATTCATGCTCATAAAGCCAGCAAGCTGCAAAAAGCCAGGATATACGCGACGCATGAAGCCAGGATAATTTAGCGGTACGCGGGTAATCACATTACTCTCGAACCACTCAATCGGGTGCTCTTTGCTGAACTGATTCACTTTGGTTGGCGCTTTGCGTGTATCGATTGGCCCACCCATCAAAGTCATGGTTTTGGGGGTGCAGGGGTCTTTCTGTTCGTTCATCAACGCAACCGCTGCCATGAGCGGCACCGAAGGCTGGCATACCGCCATGGTATGAATGCCTGTACCAATATGGCGCATAAATTCGAGAAGATAATCAATGTAGCTATTTAGTGTGAATTCGCCCTTAAACAGCGGCACTTCACGACCATCCATCCAATCCGTGATATAGACGTCATGATGCGGCAATAAGGCCTCAACCGTACCGCGTAGCAAGGTTGCGTGATGGCCCGACATCGGTGCGACGAGGAGAAGCTTGGAGCTTTTTTGTTTGGTATCGCGCTTGAAGCGCAGCAATTTACAGAAAGGCTTCTCAAGTACCACCTCTTCCCACACATCCACTTTTTTACCGGCAATTTCAGTGGTCGTGATACCAAAATGTGGCTTGGGATAAGATTGCGTAATGCGCTCAATTAACTCACCAGCAGCTGCCATGTGGCGGCCCATTCCCGTGTAGGAAAGTGGATGCATCGGATTAGAAAAGATATGTTTGGTGGCATTCGCCATCATGCGCATGGGCGCGAGTGAGGCGTGGTGCATTTCTTTGAACTGATAGAGTCCTGTGTTTTCGAAAATCATACTACCTCGTGGTCTAGCATTGTTGTTTTTGATAGATTCAGACTATCACGTATGTCTGAAGAAACGGTTAAGCCACCTGCCTAGCGATAGTAGTTGCACTGCAATGTACTACAAGATTTAGTAGGTGGCTAGAAAAAACAGCATCTTAACGGTGCCTAAGCACATTACGCGCCAGTACTTCACTCAGGAAGGCCATGGAGGCTGAGGTGCAGACTAGCCATAATACCATGGTGCCCATGCCAGTGCGCGCACAGACATTCGCATCCATCATGCGCAAAAACACCGCAAACATGAAGAGCACCGAGGCTTGAATAAAAAGAAGCGTGCCGGCTTTATTATGTGCGTGCAAATGTGCCGAAAAAATGACCAGCACCAATAACACAGGAAGGTAAAACACTGCGCCGTTCATTTCTTGTGGGTCATGCAATTCGATGTTGATGAAATTGACAACCACAAACGTCAATAATCCCAGCATCACATGCTTCCATTTCAGGCCAATGACATAGCGAATGAACACGGTGAAAAACCCGAACACATAGGCCATGATAACGGAAACCTGCGCCCATAAGGTCGGCACAGAGCGGAAGAAGTAATTATAAATCCCCAAAATCCCAATCGCTGCGATAATCCACGCTACGGCATGTACCGCCTCTGCGGCGACGAATCCATCACGACGAAACAGCAGATAACGACGATAGGTATAAAGCCCAGCCAGCACAAATGAAAGATTGGCGAGAATATAGACAGGCATCGCCCACACGACGTGATGACCCTTCACGCAGTAGGAACCCAAAATCATATTGAGTAGCGATTCGGTAAGTGCAGGATCCATAGGAATGAACCCTAGCTTCTTTTCGTAGCCTCGTCCAGCGCATGTGAGGCAAGGATAACATCTTCAGAGTCAGAGGTGGCATGTACGGTGATGTTTCCCGCCAGCACGTTTTTAGCATGTGCAAGGTCTACCGCTTTCTCCCAACGACCAATAATCAACGTCCCCACGCAATTGCCAATAAGATTGGTAATGGAACGTGCCTCCGCCATAAAACGGTCAATACCAAGCACGATGGTGACGGCAACAACAGGAATAATCCCAAGCGTTGAGAGCGTACCAGTCAGAACAATGAAGGCAGAACCCACTACTGCTGCGGCACCTTTGGAAGTAAAGAGCATCGTCAGCAAAATCGCCAGCTCCTGCTCCCATGTCAGCGGGGTATTGGTAGCTTGCGCAAGAAACACGACGGCCATGGTGAAGTAAATGGATGATCCATCCAGATTAAAACTATAGCCCGTAGGAATGACCATGCCAACGACCTGCTTATGTACACCTAGCTTCTCAAGTTTATCCATGATGCGTGGCAAGACAGTTTCCGACGAGCAGGTGCCCAGCACAATGAAAATCTCTTCGCGAATATATTTAATGAGCTGCCAGATAGATAATCCCGTTGTGATTTTGAGCAAAATCCCCAGACCGATAAAAACAAAGGCAAAACAGGTCACATAAAACAGCAGCATGAAGTATAGTAGATTGCCGAGGGTTTCCAAACCATATGCACCAATCGTGAATGCCATGGCACCAAAAGCACCTACGGGTGCAAGCTTCATGATGATGGCAATGATTTTGAAAAACACATGCGATATCAAATCAATGCCTTGCAGAATGGGCTTTCCTTTTGCGCCCATGCTTAACAAAGCCCATGCAAATAAAATCGCAACGACCAGTACCTGTAATAAATTACCATCAACAAAAGCGCCCGTTAATGTTTTGGGAATGAGATTGAGCAAAAACTCCGTGAAGCTCTCGCTTTTCGTGGCGCTCGCAGCACTCAGATACGAATCGACCGAAGCGGGATCAATCGCGCTAACGTCGATATTCATGCCGTGACCAGCCCCACCCGCTGTACCAACAATGAGACCAATAATCAGCGCAATGGATGTCGCGCAAAAGAAATAGAAAAGCGACTTAACGCCCAAACGCCCTGCCGATTTCATGTCCCCCATATGGGCGATGCCCGATACCACGGTGCAGAAAATAATTGGCGCAATGACCATTTTAATGAGCTTGATGAAGCCATCACCCAGCGGCTTCATTTTCTGGCCAAGTTCAGGCGCGAAATAGCCTAACGCAATCCCAATCCCAATAGCGATGAGCACCTGAACATATAGATGACTCAACCACGATTTCTTTTGAGTAGCCATAGCACCCCATGCATTTTCATGAACGGGTACCATAAAGACTTGCATGCTAATTGCTACCCACTCATAGCGCAGTGCAGCATTAACCACTTATTAATGATATTTGCATATACTCAAACAAGAATTAATAAATGTGGAGTCTAATATGGCGCGTCGCGAAGGCGAGATAGAAAAAGCAGTCGAAGAATTCCGTAGTACAATGAATCGTGCTAATGGAAATATTATCGATCTTTCAAGTGTGCGTGCTGATGGAACAACCGTTTTGTCTGATCGTGACCGCAGTATGGTAGTGGTGAATGCTGCTGGCGTTGTCGAATCCATGTCTCAAGCGGGAGTAGAGATACAAAGAGATATAATAGGCTCAGGTTCGCCCGTTTTCAATCGCGCCGCGATGGATCGTTACTTGGCGGAAAACCCAGAAATCGCAAATGAACTCGATCGCATGAATGCGATAGTCCCTACTAGAACTCCAGATGGCCGAACAATAAGCATGGAAATTGATGAAGATAATTCTTATCGGGGTCGGTAATCAGAGCGCAGTTATGACTTTCTGCGCACTTTCGGCGCCTTGCCAGTCGCTTTTGCAATAGGCGTTGCGGGTAATTCCAGCAACATAGACTCCATGCGTTTCACCTCATCGCGTAAGCTCGCCGCTTTTTCGAATTCCAAATCATTCGCAGCTTTGAGCATCGCTTTTTTAAGCTTCTCGATTTGTGTTTCAAGCGATGTGCCGGTGAAATCTTCTAGGCCCGACTCTTTCACATCGACGGTCAAATAATCCTGCTCCTCGACCGACTGGCGAATATCCGAAAGCGACGCTTTCACTGATTGCGGCGTAATGTTGTGTTTTTTATTATAGGCTTCTTGAATGGTGCGGCGGCGGTCTGTCTCGGCAATCGCACCTTTCAGCGAGTCGGTCATTTTATCGGCATATAAAATCACCTTACTGTTCACGTTACGTGCCGCACGCCCAATCGTTTGAATAAGTGCCGTCTTGCTGCGCAGGAAGCCTTCTTTATCGGCATCTAGAATCGCCATGAGTCCGCATTCGGGAATATCCAAACCCTCGCGCAGCAGATTCACGCCAATCAACACATCAAACACGCCAACGCGCAAATCGCGAATGATTTGAATGCGCTCCAGCGTATCAATATCCGAATGCAAGTAACGCACTTTGATGCCCGCCTCGTCCATATATTCGCTGAGTTCTTCGGCCATGCGTTTGGTGAGTGTGGTCACTAAGGTGCGCTGGCCGAGCTTTACTTGTTGTTTTACTTCGCTCAACAAATCATCCACCTGCATGCCAACAGGTTTGATGATGCATTGCGGGTCAACAAGCCCTGTCGGGCGAATCACCTGTTCGGCGTATAATCCATTCGTCCATTCTAATTCCAGTGGCGAGGGGGTTGCCGAAACACAAATAGTTTGCGGGCGCATCGCGTCCCATTCCTCGAATTTGAGTGGGCGATTATCCAGACACGATGGCAAACGGAATCCATGCTCCGACAAGACGCGTTTGCGCGCTTGGTCGCCATTATACATGCCGCGCACTTGCGGTAGTGTTACGTGTGATTCATCGACAAAGAGCAGCGCATTTTGCGGTAGATATTGAAACAAGGTGGGTGGTGGTTCGCCTGGCGCGGTGCCGGAAAGATAGCGCGAATAATTCTCGATGCCGCGGCACATGCCCGTTTCCATGAGCATTTCCAAATCAAATTGCGTGCGCTGCTCCAATCGCTGCGCTTCGAGCAATTTGTTATTGGCGTATAGCCAATCAAGCCGCGCTTTCAAGTCTGTCTTTATTTCTTTAATGGCCGCCTCAAGTGTTGGCTTGGGTGTCACATAGTGGCTGTTGGCATAAAGCGTAATCTCGCTCAATGTCTCGCCACGCTCGCCCGTGAGCGGGTCGAATTCATAGATGGTTTCAATCTCATCGCCAAAGAAACTCAAGCGCCATGCGCGGTCTTCCAAGTGGGCAGGGAAGATATCAACACTATCACCGCGCACGCGGAACGCACCGCGTACAAAGGCCATGTCATTGCGCTTGTAGAGAAGCTGCACGAACAGTGCGAGTAATTCTTTCTGTGAAATCTCGTCACCGATTTTGAACTTCTTGGTCATGCTCAGATAGGTCTCGACTGAGCCGATGCCGTAAATACAGCTCACCGAGGCAACGACGATGACATCGCGCCGCTCGAGCAGCGAGCGCGTGGCGCTATGGCGCATGCGGTCAATCTGTTCGTTAATCTGCGATTCTTTTTCGATATAGGTATCGCTTTTCGCAACATACGCTTCGGGCTGATAATAATCGTAATAGGAAACAAAATATTCCACCGCATTATTGGGGAAGAAATGTTTCATCTCATTGTAAAGCTGCGCAGCGAGGGTTTTGTTATGCGCTAAAATCAGCGCGGGGCGATTGGTTGCTTCAATCACCTTCGCCATGGTGAAGGTTTTACCGGAACCCGTAACACCCAACAGCACCTGATTTTTCGCCTGCGCTTCCAAACCCTTCACAAGCTGCGCAATGGCCGTGGGCTGATCGCCGCGCGGTTCATAGTCTGAAACAACCTGTAATGAAGAAGCCATGCCGCTTATATAGGCGAACTCATCCGCCAGTTAAAGCGCTACCATCACGCATGAAGCTAATAATGGCTGGACCAAGAATAATCAGCATGAAGGCGGGCATGAGCAAAAAAACGAGCGGAATGGTGAGTAGCACAGGTAAGCGCGCTGCTTTTTCTTCGGCGCGGGCGAGTCGCTGTAATCTAAAATCCTCCGACAATACTCTGAGCGTATCGGTAAGGGATGTACCAAAGCGCTCGGATTGAATAAGGGTTGCAGTCAGCGAACGGAAGGCGACAAGATCAGTGCGCTCCGCAAGATTGGACAGTGCCTTGGTGCGGTCATTCAGCAGCGCGAGTTCCAAGCGGGTGCGATTAAGCTCTTGTGTCATTTCAGGGAAAGCGCGACCCAATTCACCACAGACACGATTGAGCGATGCATCAAGCGCTAGACCCGATTCCACGCAAATCAACAGTAAATCCAGCGTGTCAGGGAAGGCTCTAATCAGAAGTGCCTGACGCTTGCTAATGGCATTTTGTAGAAAGAAATACGCACCGAATATCGCGATAAACCCGATGAATAATCCCATCACGATGAATAGAATTTTACGTGAGCCATCCGCTGGCGTGGCAAGAAAAGTCAGGGCTAGCATCAACAATACGATGCTAACCACGCGCTGGAAAAACAGATAAAAGATTGGCGCGTCGGGGGACGGGTTACCCGCGCGGGCGAAGCGCACATCCAGTTTGCGAGATGCTTCATCGACATTCACGCCCATCATGCGCAAAACGCCCGCCAGCATTTTAGCGCGCGTGGAAAGTTCTTTATCAAGCCCGATGGACCCTTCCGCGTCTTCGGTAATACGCGTCCCATCAGCGGCAATACGAATCCTGAGCGAATCTTTGCGGCGACGATTCGCCAAAAATTGGTCAAAGGCGAGGTAACTCAAGAACACGACCAATGCCACCAACCCTGCGCCAAGAAGTTGCATTAAATCTCCACGTTAATCATCTGTTTCACGACGAAGACGCATATGCCAAGCAAACCAAGGGCTGTGCCAAACATCATCATGCCAATCGGGTCGGTAAAAAACGGCATCAAGTACGCGGGCTGCATGGCATAAAGCGCGCAGAAAACAAACACGGGAAGCAAACCAAGCACCCATGCGGTGGCGCGACCTTCCGAGGTCATCGCGCGTATTTTGTGACGTAGTTGTTTGCGTTTACGGATGATGCTGGAGAGATTATTGATAATCTCTGCCAAATTACCACCGGTTTCTTGCTGAACCGTCAAGACGACCACGAAAAAGCGAATATCGGGTTCATTAATGCGCACGGCAAGCCGCGCCAGCGCTTGATTCAAGTTTCGCCCCATACCTAACTCATCAACCACCTGCCGAAACTCCTCTTTGACGGGCGGTTGCGAATTATCGGCTAACATTTGTAGTGCTGAGGTGAGTGGAAAGCCTGATCGCACGCTGCGCACAATCATATCAAGCGCATCGGGGAACTGATCAAGAAATTGGCGATTACGCTTACGTAAGGCACTCATACAATGGCGATAGGGCAGATAATATCCAAGCAGACTCGCCAACACCACAGCAGCCAAAAACGAAATACCCAGCGCCATGAATAAAGCGAGACTAACGCCGAATCCCACTAGCATCAAGGTAACGAGAAAGCGCAATTGATGCAGGTAGCCCGCCTGCACGGCCGCTTCATAAATGGGCTGCATGATGCGCCAGCCAAACACCGCGCGCACCAGTGCAGATTCTTCTAGAAGCTGATCTTTGAGAATGGTGGCGGTATCATTGGTGCCTTGTGTTTCTTGGTAAATGCGATCGAGCGCTTGCTTGGTATAATCACTTGCATCGCTTGGAATTGCTTTGGGAAACAGCACCGCGAATGCGATATAGCTCACAATACCAACACCTAATGCGAAGAGAAAAACTTCCAACCAACACTCCTATATGGGACGCGGGAAGCATGACATGAGTTCGTCAACCAGCCCGTAATATTCTGCCTGCTCCGCCATGCGTGGTTTGAAGGGCATCGCTTCATATTCACCATCCAGCGTACCATCCGCACGCACACCTTTGACGCGGTATTGGAACAGTGTCTGCGATTGAATGGTTTGTGAGTCAAACCCCGTGACCTCTTCAATTTGCACGATGCGACGCTTACCATCGCGCATACGTTGAATTTGCACAATCAGATTAAGCGCGCTGGCAATTTGATAGCGTAGCGAATTAACACCAATACTGACCGAAGACATGGCCACCAGATTTTCAATACGCGACAAACAATCACGCGGTGTGTTGGCGTGAATGGTCGCCATGGAACCATCATGGCCTGTATTCATCGCCGAGAGCACATCAATTGCCTCGTCACCGCGCATCTCACCAAGGATGATACGGTCAGGGCGCATACGAAGGGCGTTGCGCACCAATTGGCGTTGATTGACCTCGCCCTTGCCCTCAATCGACGCGGGGCGGGTTTCCAAGCGCAGCACATGTGGCTGCACCAATTGTAGCTCCGCCGCATCCTCAATGGTAATCACGCGTTCGGTAGCCTCGATATGTGCTGAAAGCGCATTCAGCAACGTCGTTTTCCCCGAACCCGTACCGCCCGAGATAATAATGTTCATGCGTATGCGTCCGCAAATCGCCAAGAATTTCGCCATCGCCGGTGAGAGCGATCCATAATCCACATACTGCTCAAGCGAGAGTTTATTCTTTTTGAACTTACGAATGGAAACCAGCGCCCCGTCTAGCGCTAGCGGAGGAATAATTGCGTTGAAACGCGACCCGTCGGGCATACGTGCATCGACCATGGGGTTGGCTTCATCGACTCTACGGCCAACGCGTGAGACAATACGCTGAATCACACCAAGCAAATGTTCTTCACTCAAAAATGTAATATCGGTGAGGTAAATTTTACCATGACGCTCAATATAGATACGTCTATGCGTATTAATCATGATGTCGTTCACGTCCGCATCTTTGAGTAGCGGCTCGATAGGGCCAAAGCCTAAAATCTCATCCATCGCTTGGTCTTTGATGAGCGATACTTGCGGTGCGGTGAGTGGAATCGGCACATTCGGCAATAACTTCTCTGAAGCCTCGCGTACCTTACGACGGCGTAGCTCCAAATCCATCCGCTCGAGTGCTTGGAAATCAATTTGATCGACCATTTCCGTCAGCAGGGCTTGCTTAGCAGCGCGGTAATCAGTGGTCTCTAATTTCGCATCAAGATAGCGATAGAGTTCATGATGCTCACCCTCAGGCATGAACGGTATGGCAGGTGTCGAAGAAACGGGCGCGGGGGTTGCTGCGGGGGTTGCCGATGCTTCGAGAGGTTTTTTACCAAACATGCTAATTCCCCTTAGTGAAGCGCGCTAACGCACCCATGAAGCCACCTGATTTTCCTTCATCCGCATCCAAATCCGTAAGCGGGCTTAGCCCTAATAGCAGACGCGCCAATTGTTCAATATCATGGCGCAATTTGCTGGGCGGAAGTTCCATAATCGTTTTAGCTTCGCCTTCCGCCATCACGACTGATTTAATATCGTTCGTTACCATATGACGAATCGGCAAGCCGCAGACGCGCTCAAAATCTTTTGGCTCAATCGCCTCTTTGAATTTCGCGCCCGAACGGTTGATGACGAGCGATACCTGATCCATCGGGATATTATGCTCGCGCCATGCTTTGAGTAAGCGCGCCGAGTGCGTCACGGATTTTAGCCATAATTGCGCCACTAATACTTGATGGGTCGAATATTGGCAGGCAGTGGCTACCCATGGCAGCCATACATGCGGTAAATCGAGAATAATCGTGTCATAGGATTGTTTCAAAATCGTTAGCAATTCAGGAATGGCTTGTGCGCTCAGCGTTGGCAAGAAGCGCAAATCACTTGGCGCAGCAATCACATGTAAATCCCCGTATTGTGCAGCCATGCGGCGAATGAGCGTCGTATCAATACCGCGCTCGGGGTGCTCGAATAAATCCCTGATACCATACTGGCTTTGTAAGTTGATGTTCTTCGCTACCATGCCGAATTGATAATCCATATCAACCAGCACCGTGTGGCCTTGGAAAATCTCGCTAATGGCGTAGGCTGTATTAAGCGCCAGCGTGCTCGCCCCGTCACCACTTGCTGCGCTCATCATGGCAATCACGCGTTTTTCTTTGCCCGAACTACGTGCCGCAGACGTGGGTGCGGAGGTAGGTGTCGGATTGGCGGGCGTGGATGTTGATGGGCCGGAAAGCGCCTTGACCATATCAGCGCCAGTTGCAGGCATGGGCAGATAATCAAGCACACCGCGTGAGACAAGTGCTCGGTAAAGCTGAATATCATTCGTATTGCCAGCCGCGACCACACGCGTGCCCGCTACGCATTGTTCGCCCAAACTGTCAATTTCCGGTAATACGTCTGAGCCTCGCGAACCAAGCTCAAGCACGATATGCGAGGGTACAATCTGGTGTTTGGCGATTTTTTCGGCGGCACTAGCGGGCGTTCCAACCATAATCCAAGGCTCTTGCTCGCCCATCGCTTGCGCAACGTCACGCGCCCAAGGCTCAAGGGACGAATCGCTAATCAGAATAAATAAACCGCTCATGATGCTCCTGAAACAATAATGTTATTCTTTATCCCTAAGCGCTACGCATGAGCAACGTATTACTGAGAACCAGCTGCACTCGTCAGTGAATTATCGATGCTGAGTGGTGCGCGCACCTCAGGCGGCTTGCGGTAATTCTCGTAAGCCTGCACACCCTTTTCTGCGCTTGGGTAATCCATCAAATTAGGATTCACAAATTGCTGCTTATTGGGAACATGCTGCACGATATTCGCGGCAATTGAACAACCAAACGACGCATGATTGAGATTATAGGGGTTATCATTATCAATAAAACGCTGTTCACAATCGCGCGCCAGAATCCGCTCATAGACAAGCGTTACCGTTTGTTCACCCGAAGGCACGAGTAGGGTTGGCACACCGTATAAATCCAATACTTGCTTGGCTTCTTCGCACATCGGGTCGCCGTCTGTGCAATAAAGCTCAGCGCGGGTAGGTTGGTCGCGGTTAATCCAGTCCGACAAATCATTCAGTTCCGAATCGCTTTGTATGGTGAGATTCACCACTTCCGACGACACATCAATCAGTGACTCTGGGCCGCCACGATTAAAATAGGCTTGTGGCGTTGGGCGTTCACACGCGCTTACCGTAAGTGTCATCAAGGCCAGTGCTGCAAGGATTGCGCGCATCAATCTACCATAAACCCAACGGGCCCCTCTGCAGTGGGTGTTGCATCGGTCGGCGCACCTAACGCTCCGTAGAAAATTGATTCCATGAAACTTGCAGGTCTAAAATCATCGGTTGGTAATTTAATATCGCCTGCCTTGGTTGGGTCCACCAAATATGGCGTAACGGCGATCACTAGTTCGGTTTCGTTGCGCTGATAAGATGCAGAGCGGAACAATGCCGAAAGCACCGGAATTTCACCCGCGCCTGGCAATTGATTAATCTGCGATACCATCGTGTCACGAATCAACCCTGCAATCATGAAACCTTCGCCGGGCGCAAGCTCCACCGTGGTCGAAGCGCGACGCGTAATGAGCGATGGTGCGACAAAACCATCCGTTGTCGTGAAGGTGCGCTCATTGCTGATTTCCGATACTTCTGGCTGCACCTGAACGCGGATACGATTTTCACTGAGCACATAAGGCGTAAATTTAAGTGCGACGCCGAACGGCTTATATTGAATGGTGACTGTATCGCCATTTTGAGGAACGGGGATAGGGAACTCACCGCCCGCCAAAAATTCTGCCTGCTCACCCGAAAGCGCGACGAGATTTGGCTCAGCCAGCACTTTGAATAATCCGTCTTGCTCCAGCGCTTCAATCAATGCGCCAAGACCGTACTGGCCGCCCTGTTGCTGAATACCAATGCCGGAAAAGGCAGTATTAGAGGTTTGGTAGCTACCGAATTTGAAAGAACGTTGTCCTGTAGTGGCATCCACACCGCCAACCCTGCCGCCGCCCGTGCCAATATTAAAACTCAAACTGCCATTTTTGACGGCTTGTAAATTGACGCCCAGATTTTTAAGCGCGGTGCGTTGAATTTCGCCGATACGAATCCGCAGCATGACCTGCTGACCCGCCGTGATTTTCATCAGATTCAAAATGGGCGATCTTTCACTGTTGCCATCACGAACAGGGCGCGACTTTGCTTCGTCTTTGGTCAATTTACCCGCCACAAATTGCTCAGCGATTTCGACCGCGGTTGCAGCGGTTTCCGCGCTGGACACTTCGCCCGTTAGCGCAATACGCGTATTCACCATTTCAACGCCAATACGCTCATACGGTAGAAATTCACGCAACGCTTTACGAATGGAAGGAAGGTCGTAAACGACATAGACATCCACGCTGCGAATCAAGCGCGACTTGCCATCAAACACCCGCAAGGTGGTCTGGCCAATTTGTTTACCAATCACCGAGACTTTATTTTTCCCATGCACATACACGTCCGCCACTTCGGGGTCGGTGATGATGACCTCACCCATATCCACGGAAGTGGTCAATAATTCAGAGCGATTAATGGGTACGTAAAAGGTCCCTGGTTTGCTCGCAGCAAAGGCTTCATGCGAGAGCATGTTTAAGCACAATACTATCAGACACGCGCTAAGAAGGCGTGCGAGGCGCGACCGAACCATTCGTTTGCCCTTACTCTCAGGCTATTGTGTGACCGTAGGCGCGGGCTGATTTACGGGGGGTTCACCGGGATTGACTCTAACCGCCACCGCAGGCACAACCTGCGCAACTCCCGAAGAACCGGAAGCATAGGCAGAAGATGCGATTTGGGCAGTCAAGTCAAGCGGCGCGGACATGCCTGTGGATTCTTCTGGCTGGGTGCCGCGTACGATGATGATACCGCTGGTTGGTGCCGAGGTTTCATCAGGTTTTTGGTATTGTGAGATATCATTAAACGCCGTCACAGTCAGCGGATCAGCGGACTCTTCATCCTCGGCCGAACGTAGGGTCAAGGTAAGTGCACCAATTTTCGCACCCAAACGTAAACGTTGCGCGTCGGTGGGTGATGCAGCGAGTGATACCGAACGTGGAATCGGAATCGTGCCATCTTCTTTCACGCCGCCTGCGGCGCGTTGGTCTACGGCCAATACACGCACATTCGTCAATAACGTTTCGGTAAAGCTTTTGGTTTCATTTCTCTGTGTAAGCTGGCCTTTTGCGCCACCTGGGGGCTGCACCCATTTTTCTTCCTCGATTTCATGGGTCAACATGACATCGACGCGGTCACCGGGGAACACGAATCCCGCCAAGCCGTCGGTCTCGTTGGTTTGAATCGTCACCATGCGCATGCCTTTAGGCAAGGTGCCCGCGATAAAATTCGGGTCATCTTTATTGACCAGTTTATTCTTCAAAATCGGCTCTTGTGGCTGGAAATTACCGCGCGATATCATGCCGCTCACAATGTCATTACCCGCAATGGCGAATCCTTCGACAACAAGATGCTCTGGCCAAGGCTGCACTTCAAGCATTTCATCGGTGATCAACATGCCGGGGACGATTGGTTGTGCTGCGACGATGACATTGGTAGTCGTCACAGATTGTTGGGGTGCTTCACCAGGCGTTTGTGCTACTTGCGTAGTGTTTCCGCCCGACATGGAAAGCACGATGAACGCGGCCACTGCCGCAAGGATAATTGCAAAAATAAGTCCGCCAAAACGCATGCCAACCTCTATTATGTGCCCAATCGTGGGCTTCGTTGTTGTTTTTCTACAAGAAGCGTGTGTGAATCCCCACAAACTTCTGTGCGTAACTATGTGGATAATAATGTGCATTACCCAGATAGAGGCAAGATTATACGACTGAAAAAGCTAATTTTCAGTTAAAAACCCAAAACCATAGGATGAGTGAGGATTTCAAGTGACAGTGATGATGTGCTGTTAGGATAGTCAGGGCCGTATACGTCACGTGGCAAGAACCCGTCATGATAATCCTCAAAACTCGCTATACATATCAGCCACTTCACGCTAAACGAACAAGCCTATGAATCACGAACCTATCCTCATTCTCGATTTCGGCTCACAAGTCACCCAGCTTATCGCGCGCAGAGTGCGCGAAGCGGGCGTTTATAGCGAGATTCGTCCCTGCACTATTACCCTTTCGGAGATTAAGGCGTTTGGCGCAAAGGGGATTATTCTCTCAGGCGGTCCTGCCTCGGTGCATCAGGATTTTTCACCCACCGTGGATAAAGCGATATTTGACCTAGGCATTCCCGTCATGGGCATTTGTTATGGTGAGCAACTCATGTGCTCGCTCTTAGGTGGGCAGGTAACGCCGGGCACCAC